>JAGMBH010000139.1 GCA_023129815.1 Dehalococcoidia bacterium | reverse complement strand
ATTCTGAGCCCTTCGCTTCACTCAGGGTGACAGTGGGATACCTTTTTTTGGGTTTCGTTATATGGGGAGGGCGAAGATATAAAGGTTGCAAGGTAGCCGGGTCATCTTGCTCTCCTTTGCTTAATCTTTGCCAACTTAATATGGCTAAAGAGCCAGCTCGAGACAATGTAGAAGTTTGCGGTATTATAGCTCGCTGGCCCAACTTCTGTTGTATTTCATTTACTATATCAGGCGGGATTTCACCACAAAAAAGCGTCTTTTGGCGTATTCGTTGGCATAAAGCATCGAGCGTAGTTAAATGTTCCTCTTCTAAACATCGCCATTCGTTATTCTTTTGTTGATAAAAGGCAGTAGCTATTTCCTCACGACCGGCCTTGTGGATGGGAGACAATGGCAAGCCGGTATAAGCAAAAGGATAAGCTTCGGCTTCCAAGGTACTTATACCAAGCAAAGGAATGGCTAAGGAGAAGGCTAGCCCCTTGGCTATGCTTATTCCCACCCGTAGCCCGTTGAAGCTCCCCGGACCTTTAGCTACGATGATGGCTTCTATAGAGTTTGGCTCTACCTTAACTTGTTTTAGCAGATGAACCAAGTTGGGCAGCAATTCTACAGTGTGGTTTTGGGCTGATTGCCAGGTTAGCTCGGTTAGAATTTCGCCCTTATGCGATAAAGCAATGCCAGCAATATTGGAAGAAGTATCTATAGCTAACTCCATACCTTTTCCTTATTTAGAGCAATTATTTAACACTCCCTTCTGTCATTCTGAGCCCTTCGCTCCTTGTCGTTCTAAGGGAGCGAAGCGACCCAAGAATCTCCTCTTCACTTCGTTCAAAGCTTCGGCTCACCAGGATAAACTCCACGAAGAATCTCACACCACTCAGGACAGGCTCCGCGAAGAATCTAGAGACCCTTCACTTTGTTCAGGGTGACAGTTAAACACCCTGCTTAAAGTTGATTTAAGCTGTTTTATTAATTCTAAGTAGTGCTCACCCCTAGGTTTAAGACTAATAGCGCGTTGTGTTTCACAATTGGAGACGTAGTTTAATTCTATAAGCAAATTGTTCTGGGGTAGTACTTGTAGCCCCTTTTCTGCCCATTCAACTACGGAGACTCCATCGCCATAGAAGTATTCCTCTAGCCCCAGGTCAGCAATTTCGCCAATATGGTCGAGGCGATAGAAATCAACATGGTACAGGGGAAGCCTACCATGGTACTCCCTGACTATGACAAAAGATGGACTGAAAGCGTACTCCTTTGTGCCTAATCCATATGCCATGCCCTGGACAAGGCAAGTTTTGCCTGTTCCTAAATCACCCACAAGAAGAAAAATATCGCCTCTTTGAGCTAGCTTGCCTAGGTAGTTTCCTAGAAGCTGAGTTTGCTCTGGGCTATGCGATTTCACCTTTAGGAGATTCATCACGGAAGTGCTCCCAGCCCCCCTTTTTAAGGGGGATAACATTTCCTTTGCTATTTAGCAACGTCACTTGATTTGGCAACGTTTCTTCTACTATGTCACCGATTACAGTCACGGGACAATTTAGAGCCTGTCTGACTTTGTCCATAATAGTCTTGTTAGCGGTAAAAAGCAGTTCATAGTCTTCTCCCCCATATAGAGCTAACTCACGATAGTTTGGGAAATTAACCTTGACTAGTGGATGTGTGGGCACTTGCTCCATTCTTATTTTGGCACTGACCTTGCTAGCTTGGCAAATGTGGTCAAGGTCAGCAATCAATCCGTCGCTTATATCTATGGTAGTCTTGACTCTCTGCTCGACTAAGATCTGTCCCTCTTTTACTCTAGGCGTAGGCTGAAGATGACCACGTCTCAAGATACTGGTTGTTTCAGGGTCTAAGCTCATTTTCCCCTTAAACATTTCCAGGCCAGCTGCTGATAATCCTAGCCATCCTGTGACAGCTATTTGCTCACCGGGTGTTGCTGTTGACCTCTTAAGTATCGATTTGCCTTTTGAGTGGCCTAGGACAGCGATAGTGATAACTATATTAGGGGCGGCAGCAAGGTTGCCACCGACTATAGCTACCCCAAATTCTGTGGCTAGGCATGCCATGCTATGGCAAAATTTGGTAATATTTTCTACCTCAAGTTCACCAGGTGCTGCTAAAGAGACTAAGGCATATTTGGGAATGCCACCCATAGCGGCTATATCGCTTAAATTTACCGCCAGTGCCTTCCAACCTAATTCCTCCCATGTAACGGTGTTTAGGTCGAAGTGTATACCTTGGACTAAACTATCTGTGGTAGCCAACTGGATGCGGTTATCACTTTGCCACGCCGCCGCATCATCACCGATGCCAACCAAGAGTTGCTGCCAGGAAGCTTGTTGAGGGTTCTTGAATTTGTCAGTGATGTTACGTATGAGATTGATTATACCGAATTCTCCCAGCTCCGATAGCTTCATCCTTGAAATTATAGCATTGGCTTTATCGTGACCTCAACTTTAACAATTTGGCTGGTAAATGCTATAGTTTGCTCCCATGAAGTATGCCATTCTTGGTGATATTCATGCTAATTTAGCTGCTTTCGAAGCTGTGCTTGAGGACATTGAAGCTAAAGGGGGATTTGATGAAATATGGTGCCTAGGAGACATAGTGGGATATGGTCCTGAACCTCATGCTTGCATTGCACTTTTGCGGCGGTGCAAACATATCTCTGTTGCTGGCAATCACGATTGGGCTGCTATTGGCAAGATTGATACCTCAGATTTTAACCTAGATGCTGCCCAAGCTTGCCAGTGGACAGCACAGCAGCTAACTGCAGAGGATGTAAATTACTTACAGGACCTCGCTATTAAATTAAGGCGAGACGACTTTACTCTGGTTCACGGGAGTCCCCGTCAGCCCATCTGGGAATATCTGCTATCGGTGAATGCCGCTCGTGATAATTTTGGCTATTTTGATACCAATTTCTGCCTCGTGGCGCACTCTCACGTGCCATTAATTTTTGGGCAGAATAAAGATGGCAAATGTTTTGCGGCAAAAACTCCTAGTGCACTAAGATTGGGATCTGAAAACCGTCGCTTAATTATTAATCCTGGTGGCGTGGGACAGCCTCGCGATGGCGACCCCAGAGCGAGTTATGCTCTCTATGACAATGAAGCTCAAATCATGTATCATTGTCGTGTTAATTATGATATAACTGTTACCCAAAAGAAAATGATGGAGCACAAATTGCCTTTACCACTGGTTCTTCGCTTAAATTATGGTTATTAGCATGCTATAATGGGGTGAATCTAACAATGCGTAATTACGAATTAGTGATTGTAATTAGCCCTGAGGTTGACGGAGAAGAGTTGCCCAAGGTGGTGGAAAAAGTGAATCGGTTTATTAGCGACAGAAATGGGATTGTGGAGGAGACAGAGCAGCGGGGGAGAAGGAAGTTAGCTTATCCTATAAAGAAATTTATGGAAGGTGATTACATTTTGACTCGCTTCAAGTTAGAGCCGAAATTGGTTAAGGCACTCGAAGCAGATCTTACAGCTTCCGAAGAAATTCTACGGCAGCTTATAGTGAAAGTGGGTGATTGATATGGCAAGCTTAAGCAAAGTAATACTCATTGGCAATTTAGGTAGTGATCCTGAGATGAGGTTTACACCTAATGGCAAAGCGGTTACCTCTTTTCGCCTAGCTACTAATTATCGTTACACTACTTCTGCAGGGGAGAGCAGGGAGGAAACCGATTGGTTTAGAATTACTGTTTTTGGCAAGCAAGCTGAGAGTTGTAATCAGTTCGTAACTAAAGGAAGGCAGGTTTATGTCGAAGGAAGATTGCACGCGCGCAACTGGCAAGGCCAAGATGGGCAGATGCGCACTAGCCTTGAGGTAACTGCAAATCGGGTGCTTTTTCTTGGTCAGCGAGCTTTGGCTCCTCTTCCAGAAGAGGGCGAGCTTGAACCTGAGGACATACCTTTTGAGCAGAGTGAAGGAATTGGAAGTTGATTAATCGTAGGAGAGCGAGAAAACCAAGAAATTATATTCCCAGGCCAGCAATTTGCCCCTTTTGTACTGAAAAAATGAATATAGATTACAAGAATGTTTCTATGTTGTCTCAATATATTTCCGGTCGTGGCAAGATTGAATCACGGCGGAGAACCAGGGCTTGTGCTAAGCACCAGCGGCGTTTGGCACATGCTATAAAGAGGGCTCGATTTTTAGCTCTATTACCTTATGCCCCAAGCCATATTTGGAAGACGGGTGGTGTAGGTCTACGTTAATAGGTGTCATGAAGGAACTGCATGCCAAAACGTACTTACCAGCCAAAGAAAATTTCCCGCAGACGTAAATTGGGCTTCCGTGCCCGAATGGCTTCTCGTGGTGGGCGGGAGGTGCTTAAGGCGAGACGTCTTAAGGGGCGATGGAGGTTGACTCCAGCGTAGTTGCATTTTCATGAGGGGGTCTTGGGCTTTAACTAAGCGAGCGCAGTATGCTCTAGTTTACCAGCAAGGGAGTACATATATAGATAGTTTAATTGTGATGAAAGCACTGCCTAACGGATTGAACTTGAGTAGATATGGCTTTTCTGTAACTAAGAAGGTGGGTAAGGCAGTACAGCGCAATCGTTTGAAGAGGTTGCTTAGAGAAATAATACATTTGCAATTGGTAAAGCCGGGATGGGACATCGTCTTTGTCGTTCGTCGAGAGGCAGTTACTGCTGACTACCATCAACTGGAAAAGGCAGTAACTAAGTTGCTAACCCAAGCAGAGCTAATTACAAAGGGTGATGAAACAGCTAGCGCTAAAGTTAATTAAATTATATCAGGCGACGATATCAGAGGTTACCCCTCATTCTTGCCGCTTCCAGCCAACATGCTCGCACTACGCCTGCGAGGCGATTAAGAGGTATGGATTTATCAAAGGTAGCTGGCTAGTGGTTAAGAGGTTAGCTCGATGCAATCCTTTCTATAAAGGTGGTTATGACCCTGTGCCTTAGTTATGGGTTCTAATGTATTGCAATGAGGATTAAAATATTAATTTTCCTTGGCATTTTTTGTTTCCTTGCCTTAAGCGCTGGTGGTTGTCTAGGAGGACAACAAAAGCCTCTAGGATTCTCTGGAGTTATTTCTTATGATGGAATTCTCTATTTAGGTTCCACAGATGGCAAAATAGTGGCAGTAAACCCCTCAGCTCGAAATCAGGAAATGTCGTTCCCCTCTTCCGATGGGGAGTGGTCTTTTGCTATTACTATGCCCTCTAAAGGCATATCATGTGGCCCCTCATCTGTACCAGTAAGCATATACGGCACACCGACTGTAGTTGGTGAATCGGTTTGTATTGGCACCTATAATGGTAAAGTCTTGATGATGAGCCCTTCAGCCAGGAGCCAGAATTTGCCTTTTCCTCAGACAAGAAGTGGTGAGTGGGTTTACCCTAGGACCGAGGATGTAATTGAGCCTATTGTAGGTAGTCCAGTGGCAGCTGATGATACTGTCTATGTGTGCAGTTCAGATGGCAGGGTCTATGCTTTGGATATGACCTATGGTGATGAAAAGTGGAAATCTGACCCATTGGGTGACAAGTTATGGATAACACCAGTGCTAAAAGAGGAAACTGTGTATGTGAGTACCTTTGACGGGCATATTTATGCTTTATCAGCTAAGGATGGTAGTCTGTTACCTTGGGCTTTCGAAGCGGAAGCGGGATTTGCCTCCTCTCCAGTGCTTCATGAAAACGTTATCTTTGTTGGTTCATTTGACCGTAACCTATATGCTGTAAGGGTAGGCGATAATGAGCCATTGTGGAAATTCCCTGGAGATAATTGGTTTTGGGCCACTACCGTAGCTAAGGATGGTGTCGTTTATGCTGGCTGCCTCGATGGCAAAGTTTACGCTATTGACTCAAAGATGGGTAATGAATTGTGGGAATTTGATGCTGGAAGTCCCATTGTTTCTTCACCGGCCTTAACAGATGATTTGCTGGTGGTAGCTTGTGACTCAGGCGAGGTGTATGCGCTTGATATATTTAATGGTAAGCTGATTAATGAAGTATCCATCGATGCTCCCATTCAGGGGTCTCTTTGCATCCAGGAAGGCATAGTCTATATCCGTGCCCAGGATAACTGTCTATACGCCATGGATGTGGGCAAGGGAAAGACAAACTGGAGATTCCCTCTGACAATTAAGTAAGATTTGCAATTATGGCAAACTTGTGGAATTTAATTATAGTCGACCCAATGCTTAATGGCTTGATTGCTTTATCAAGCCTTCTACCTAAAGCAGTGGAGTTTGGTTTGGCCATTATTATCCTTACTATTGTGGTTCGTTTGATACTCACGCCTCTTACCTTAAGACAACTCAAGTCTACTAAAGCTATGCAAAGCATGCAGCCCAAGATTCAGGAGCTGCAAAAGAAATATGCCAAGAATAAACAGAAACTTCAGCAAGAGATGATGAAAGTCTATAAAGAGGCGGGAGTGAACCCTATAGGTTGTATGTGGCCTATGCTAGTTCAGCTTCCTGTCTGGATTGCTCTTTATCAATCTATTATGAGAGCCCTGGCTACCACGCCGGAGAACTTACTGGATCTATCTCGACATCTTTATTTCTGGCAGATAGTGAATCAGGCACTTCCCTTAAATAGTCATTTTTTGTGGCTTGATTTAGGTCAGACTGACCATTATTTAATCCTACCCATTCTAGTTGGCGTCTCGATGTGGGTGCAGCAGAAAATGACCACTGCACCATCTACTGACCCAAGGCAGCAATCCATGAGTCGTATGATGACATTAATGATGCCGTTTATGTTTGGTATGCTTTGCATGATGTTTCCCAGTGGTTTAGCTCTCTTTTGGCTGGTTTCCACTGTGATTGGTATTGCGACTCAATATTTCATTGGTGGTGGCTGGGGTTACTTAAGATCTTCCACCGCTAGGCAATCAATGCCAAGGCAGAGAGACAAGTGGTGAGCAAGGTAAAAACGACATTAGGCTGCATGGAAGCAAATTGCTAAAGTGAGAACTTAAAAGATGGAAGAGTTGGAGATAACTGCCAAGACAGTAGAGCAGGCAACTGAGGAGGCAGAAAAGCGGCTGGGGATAGGGCGTGATCAATTTGAAACAGTGGTTGTTAAAGAGGGCAAATCGGGAATTTTTAGGGGCGAAGGAGCCTTAATCAGAGTAAAACCACTAGTTCCGCTGGAAAAAGATATAGTCAGAGTAGCTATGGAGGTGTTGGAGAACTTGCTGGGGTTAATGGAGGTAACAGGTGCTATTAAAGCCTCATCTGGTGAGATACCAATAGCTTTGGATATTGAGGGTGATGATTTAGGTATTTTGATTGGGCGACGAGGTCAGACTTTAGCTTGCTTGCAATACATCGTTAGACTCATAGTAGCGGGACGGTTAGAGGCTTGGTTGCCATTAAGTATTGATATTTGTGGGTATAAAAAACACCGCCGTGATTCTTTGCAAAAGCTGGCCTTGAGGTTGGCAGAGCAGGTAAAATTAAGACGCCGTGCTATGACTTTGGAGCCAATGCCACCTGATGAGCGCCGTATTATTCATCTAGCTTTGGCTAATCATCCTGATGTTGTCACTCACAGTGTAGGAGAGGGCGAAGATAGAAAAGTAGTTATTCTGTTGAAACGAGGCTAGCCCGTGTTCCGCAAAGTAAGTAGTAAGGCAAATTTTCCCCGAATAGAGCAAGATATTCTTCGTTTTTGGAAGGAGCAGGGCATTTCTGACAAAAGCATCGAGGCAAGAAGAGGGAACCAGCATTATGTTTTCTATGAAGGTCCGCCTACAGCTAATGGCAGTCCTGGGATTCATCATGTGCTATCCCGATTATTTAAGGACATCATTTGTCGCTATAAGACAATGAAAGGTTATCATGTGCCACGTAAGGCAGGGTGGGATACCCATGGATTGCCTGTAGAACTGGAAGTAGAGAGCTCTCTTGGTTTCAGCAACAAGGCTCAAATTGAGCAATATGGGGTGGCTCAGTTCAACCAGAAGTGTCGGGAAAGTGTCTTTAACTACATTAAGGAATGGGAAGCCATGACTGAGCGCATTGGTCATTGGCTGGATATGAAGCATCCCTATACAACTTTGGACAATGGCTATATTGAGTCTTGCTGGTGGATAGTGAAAAAACTATGGGACAAAGGCTTGATTTATCAGGGCTATAAGGTAACGCCGCATTGTCCTAGATGTGGCACCTCACTTAGCTCTCATGAGGTGGCTCTGGGTTACCGGGACGATGCTGAGGATCCTTCAGTTTACATAAAGTTCAAACTCTTCATCCCTTCATTATTGAAGCGAGATTCAGTTCTTCGCTCTATTCTTAAGCCCGCGGCTTTAGGTGAGAAACCTGCTTACTTTCTTGCCTGGACAACTACCCCTTGGACTTTGCCCGGCAACACTGCCTTAGCAGTAGCTCCTGGCGCTGAATATAGTGTGATGGAAGGGGAGCAGGATTATCTTATTCTAGCTATGCAGCTTACGGGGCGAGTTAAGCTGGAGGGCTATAAGGAAGCGGGCGTTATATTAGGTGAAGACCTCGCCCACCTTCAATATGAGCCTTTGTTTAATCCTCATGATTTTGGTGTGCACCGTGTGAGCTTGCCTTCCCTGTATGTGCAGGAAGCCAGGAAGGATTTAACCTACCCAGTAATCAGCGCCGATTTTGTCTCCCTGGAGGAAGGCACAGGCATTGTCCATATTGCTCCCGCTTTTGGGGAGGTTGACTTCGATGCGGGAATGGATAGGGGGCTTGATTTCGTTCAACCGGTAGACTTAGAGGGAAAAGTGACTGGCACTTATCTCTTTGCTGGTAAGTTTGTTAAGGATGCTGATCCTCTTATTCTCGACGATCTTAAATCACATGACTTACTCTACCTCAGTGAGAGAATTATTCATACTTATCCCTTTTGCTGGAGATGTGAGACAGCACTTCTCTACTATGCTAAAAAGGCGTGGTATATCAGAACAACAGCAGCGAAGGATAGGCTTATTTCTGGCAATGCAGAGATAAACTGGTATCCCAGCCATATTAAGTATGGTCGTTTTGGTGATTGGCTGGAGAACAATGTCGATTGGGCCTTCTCCAGAGAGCGCTATTGGGGGACTCCACTTAATATTTGGTGTTGCTCTTCCTGTGGCAACTATGAATGTGTAGGTAGCGTTGATGAACTGAAAGCAATGCCTAATCTTAGAGGCTTAGATGAGCCTTTAGATTTGCATCGTCCCTTTGTTGACAGGATAACCTTTAATTGCTCTTGGTGTGGTGGTGATATGCGGCGTATCCCGGAGGTAATTGATTGCTGGTTTGATTCCGGAGCTATGCCTGTTGCCCAGTGGCATTATCCCTTTGAAAATAGGGACAAGTTTGAGCAAAACTTCCCCGCTGATTTTATTTGCGAGGCTGTTGACCAAACCCGAGGTTGGTTTTATAGCTTACATGCTATATCCACCTTGCTCTTTGAGCAGCCTTGCTTTAAGAATGTTATCTGCTTGGGACATGTTGTTGATGCCCAGGGTGAGAAGATGAGCAAGGCCAAGGGCAATGTAATTGATCCCTGGACAGTGGTTAATGATTATGGCGCTGATGTCCTCAGGTGGTATTTGTTAGCTTCTGGGCCAGCGGAAAATATTCATCGCTTCTCTACTCAAATGGTTGCCGAGACCATGCGAAAGGTTTTGCTTACTTTATGGAATACTTATTCCTTTTTTGTCCTCTATGCTAACATTGACCGTTTTGTTCCTCAGCCCTCAGTCCCAGCTATCTTTGCTGAGTTGGATAATTGGATTATCTCGGAGCTTAATCGGCTTGTAGCCGAGGTAACTAAGGTGCTAGATAGCTATGACCCTACATCGGCGGCGCGCTATATTCAGAGCTTTATTGATGACCTTTCCAATTGGTATGTGAGACGAAGTCGACGCCGATTTTGGAAAAGCGAGAATGATGCCGACAAGTTAGCAGCCTATACTACGCTGTATCAATGTCTGGTGACTTTGTCTCAGCTTTTGGCCCCGTTCATACCGTTTATTAGTGAGGAGCTTTATCAAAATTTAGTTTGCTCTATTAATCCTGAAGCCAAAGAGAGCGTGCACCTGACTGATTTCCCTGTAGCTGATAAAGCTAAAATCAATGATAAGCTAGATAGCGATGTCAGGTTAGCCATGAAAATAGCAAGCTTGGGTAGGGCAGCACGGGCAAAGGTAGGGATTAAAGTGCGCCAGCCTTTAGCAAAAGCCATGGTCAAGGTGGAATCTGAAGAGGAAGGTGAAGCTTTAGGCAAGTTAGCCACTGAAATAGAAGAAGAGATAAATGTCAAGGAACTTGTCATTCTGAGCCCTTCGCTTCCTGTCATCCCGAGCGAAGCGAAGAATCTTGAAGAATTTTCTTTAGACCTGCCTGGCTATAGCATAGCTAGCGATGGTAGGTATACGGTAGCTATAAGCACTGAATTGACTCCTGAACTGGCTGCGGAGGGGATAAGTAGAGAGATTGTGCGCCGTCTTCAGAATATGCGCCGTGCGGCTAATTTCGATGTTGCTGACTATATTGCCAGTTATTATCAGGCAGAAGAATCAATTGAGCGAGTAATAGCCGCTTTTGGTGATTATATTAAGCTGGAGACATTATCGCGGGAACTTATCGCTGGTTTCCCTCCCAACGGGGCTTATACTGAGAAATATCGCATCTCAAATAGTGATGTTTTACTAGCAATTAAGCGAAGCCCTGAACCCTTCGCTCCTTGTCATTCTGAGGGAGCGAAGTGACCGAAGAATCTCGCTTCAGGGTAAACTCCGTGAAGGAACTGCGAGCTAATCCCAGGGTGGTGGACTTTCTTGTAGTTGTGCCCAAGTTGTTTTAGTATCTTCACCCCTGACGAAGGTTATTTCTACTCTCTGGCCAATTTGGCAGTCATGGATAGCTAGGATAAGGTCATCTGCATTAATTATTTCCTTGTCTTGAAACCGAATGATAACGTCTCCCTCTTTTAGTCCAGCAACATCGGCAGGACTATCAGCAACTGCCTCTACAATAAGTGCCCCTTTGTTAACGGAAAGATTGTTCACTGCAGCTACAAAAGAGTCCACGGTGTATAATCCCACTCCTAGCCAGGGGCGGGTGACATAACCCTGGTGGATTAAAGCTTGGATAATGGCCCCGGCTTCGTTGATGCTTATGGCATAGCCCATGCCTTCTACTCCAACTGCAGCCACCTTAACGCTGGTTATACCCACCACTTCGCCTGATATATTTACCAACGGTCCACCGCTGTTGCCTGGATTGATAGGCGCATCAGTCTGGATTAAACCACGAAGGGTATTCCCCGAAACGGCGACTGAGACATTCAGGCGGCTGACAATACCGTGGGTCGCTGTTATCCCCTCTCCTAAAGCATTGCCGATAGCCACTACCCAATCACCTACAGCAAGCAGGTCCGAATCGCCCAAGTAAGCATAAGGCAAATCTGTTGCCTCTATCTTCAACAGTGCCAGATCAGTTAAAGCATCAGTGCCTACTATGTTAGCCGGAAAAGTTCTGCCATCAGCTAATTCCACTTGTACCTTTTCGGCATTTTGCACCACATGGTTGTTGGTAACAATATACCCTTCATATCCCTCTTCACTACGAATTAGGAATCCAGAGCCAGCGGCAGACTGCGCATACTCTCGCTGAAAAATATCATAAACTACCATCTTGGTGGTGACAGAGACCACAGAGGGCATTGCCTCGCTAACGACACTGCGGATATCGGGCAGTGGCTGAGCTGTTTGGCTGCTCCCTGAGGGAAATGTCCAATCAGGGTTAGTGTATTCACTCGAGTTAGCGGGTTGAGATGGAGTGGGTGGAGACTGAGCGGGTGACCATGGTAAGGGTATGGAACATCCGCTAGCACCCAAGATTAGGCTTATCAATATTAATGCTATAAAAATATGGTTAATCTTCTTTAGCATCTTGCGCTGTGATTTATTATAGCAACTACTATTCTTGTGGTAAAAATTTTGTATCGGGGTTCATAGTTAGCGTGACTTAATTTACTACTGATGGTATACTATAAAGCGATGTCTCAATCTCATCTAGAGCAGCTACTAAGAGGTGTAGTAGAGCCTTTGATGCTCTTTATTATTGGCGAGTTGCCTATGCATGGTTATCGCATTGCCAAGGAACTAGAGAAAAGAAGCAGTGGCTATTTTAAGCTTACGGAAAGCACCGTTTATTCTGCCTTGCGCCGTTTGGAGAGGGAGGGGTTGGTGTTAAGCTCGTGGCAACTGGTAGCCAAGAAACAGAAGCGGCGATGCTATGAGCTAACTGAGAAGGGGCGTCAAATTCTGGCTAAGAAATTAGCTGAGTGGCAAAGATTCTCTAATGCTACCAGCAAGGTTATAAGTTATTAGTTAGAGTGGAAGTGCACATTCTTGGTGCCCATAATATTGAAACTGAGAAAACACGCCTCACCTCTTTGCTAATCGATGGATGTCTAGCTATAGATGCTGGTGGACTTACCTCCACTCTTTCCTTATCACAGCAAGAGAAAATCAAAACAGTGTTGCTCACTCACCATCATTTTGACCATACTCGGGATTTGCTTACCCTGGGTTTCAACACTGCCCTATGGAAAGGTCAAATTGAGGTTTATGCCTTGCATCACACTCTTGATGTTATCATTCCTTGCCTTCTTGATGGCAAAATATATGTTAACCTCCTTAAATCTCCATCTGCAGAGAAACCACTTATAAGGCTCAATACTATTAAGCCTTATAAAAAAGAAGTTATTGCTGGATATGAGGTTTTACCGCTGCCGGTAAAACATAATGTGCCCACAGTAGGTTATCAGATTA
>JAGMBH010000138.1 GCA_023129815.1 Dehalococcoidia bacterium | reverse complement strand
AATGGTATTATTCTTGTTCACCGGAGTGAAGGGCAACATCAGCAGGAACTCCTCCCTCTCCTCATCTGGCAGGCGCATGATGATGTAGTAGGAATCCATAGGCTGTTCTTTGCCGAAATAGAGCTCTTTGGGCACAGCCCACAGGTCTTCCTTATTGTAGAATACCCGGGCATCTCTCATATGGTAGCTTTGGTATACCGAGGCCTGAATATTGAACATATCTTCGGGATAACGGAAGTGGGCTCGCAAGGACTCGGGCGCCTGTTCAGCGGGGACAAAGAGCTCGGGGAAGATAGCCTGGTATGTCCGTATCAAAGCATCCTCTGGGTCGGTGATATAGAAGGTTACACTGCCATTGTAGGCATCAATAACTGCTTTAACGCTGTTGCGAATATAGTTTAGCCCACTCCCATGCGGCTCAGAATAAGGATAGCGCTCAGTGGTGGTATAGGCATCCTGTATCCAGAATAACCTCCCGTCCATTATCACTAGATAGGGATCATTGTCCAGTTGCAAAAATGGTGCCAGGTGGTTCACCCTCTCTCTGATATTCCGATAATAGAGGACACTGCTCTCAGGAGTTAACTCACCACTTATAAGGATATTAAAGTCAGCAAATTGCCAGGCATACGCCACTCGGCGGACGAAGCTGCTGATGCTAACTCCACCTGTCCCTTCATAGTGACCGTAGACATTCTCATCGCCCATAGGATAGTCAAATTCCTGGGTATTTGTTTTTACAATCACGTAATCATCAGTCTTTTCCCCAAAGTATATCTCAGGACGCTCTATATTGAAGTCACCAACAGGGGGGATATCCTTTACCAGCAATACCGGCAGCCCCTCAGCAGTGACCTCATTTACCGGACTCAGGGCAAGACCGTAGCCATGGGTGAACTGTAGCCGGCGGTTGACCCAGGTCTGTGCCTCTTCGGCCAATTTCTCCGCCGATAATTCCCGAACCGATAGCATGACCTGCCGGTACTCGCCATCAATGATATAGCGGTCGATATCAACATCATGGAAGTCATAATAGAGGCGGATAGCCTGGATCTGGTTATAGGTGTCCTTTAGCGGGCGTGGGTCCCAGAGCCTGATGTTATTGATGGTCTCCTCATTTTGGACTATATCCTGGTAACTCGGAGTTCCCTCCGCAGGAAAGGGCTCCTCCTCAATCCGGCTCAGGGCGAAGGCCTCTCTGGTAGATTGGATATTGTACTCGATGTAGGGCCTCTCGCGGGCCAGTTCGTTGGGCTCCACTTGAAGACGCTGTACCACGGCGGGGAATATCCCTCCAGCGATGATGGCTGCTGCTATCCATCCCCCAATGGCGTAGAGAGGCCAGCGAAATTTGTGTTTCAATATAGAAACCAGCATGACTCCCATGACCACGAGCACCACTACCAAGAGTATCCACTGCGCTGGAAGTTTGGCATGCATATCAGCATAGCTGGCGCCGAAGACCACTCCTCGTCCGGAGAAGACTAACTCCCAGATGCCAAGCCAGTAACCCCAGGCGAAAAGGCCAAGTATGGCCATGGCCAGTCCACCAACATGGGCTAGCACCGGCCTGGCAAAGTCGAACTTAAGCCGCTGCGCCGCATAGCTCAGAAGATATACTCCAGCACTGCCAAGAAGGGTGATTATCAGCGCGCCCAGGATCCAACTTCGCAGCATGTTAAGGAAAGGTAACGAGAAGACGTAGAAGCCAATCTCCTTATGGAAGATTGGGTCAGTGATGCCAAATGGCTGCCTGCTGAAAAACCGCAGCACCACCAGCCAGTTGCCCTGGGCCACCAGTCCAAATATTATACTGAGCAGTGCTGTTCCCAAGATAACACCTAACTTGAGGATCTGTTGTAGCCGACGTACTATGGCCCAAGGCCAGAAATGTGCTTCAGTCTTGGGTGCCAGGCGCGTAGCCAGGACCAGGTTCCCTAAAAGCAAGATGCAAAAGATGATAGCCGCGGAGAAGAAGAGCAATATTCTGGTTCTCAAGATAGTGGTATAGACACTGCCATAACCCAGACTGCTGAACCATAACCAGTCAGTATAGAACCCCTTTGCTATACCCAAGACAATGAATAAAGCCAAGACAACGGCTATGATTATGATTGCCTTGGGGGCGCCTCCGCGCCGGGCAGGTCGTACAGGTTCCTCGCCTCCGATCTTGGAAAACCAGCGTTGCCATTTCCTCTGATCAAATGAACTCAATCTATTCTACCCAACCTTTCTAAACCATAGCTGACATGGTTACACTACTCGCTGGCTTCCATCTCACATAGATTACTGAACGAACCTGAAGCCAGTATAAGCAACACAATAACACATCCATCCTTATGGAGCAAAACCGTGCTCAGTGAAAACTACTCCCGCTATTAGCCAGAGTCTGCGTGGTTGTCTGGAGAATATTTCACTAGCTGGTTAGGGAGACCTGGGCATTCCCAATAAACCCTCATATTGTTTAGCTGGATCCAGTAACCGCTCATAGTGAAAGCTTATAATGGTGATAATTCGTAAACAAAAGCCGAAACCAACAATGTGCAAACAGGAGATCCTCTTTCAAGAAGCCGGAAACATGTGGTAGAATAATGGCAACTCTGGGCGCAGCATACCTTACAAGCATTGCAGAGATTACCGCAAGCAGTGAGACTGCTGTTCCAATGTGGAGCGAAGAATCCCAGGAGAATTTTCAAATGGAAAGAAAGCCTAACATGATAAAGAATGGCATATGGAAAGGGAAACTACATGCTTTGGTAATTGTAGCTTCGGTATTAACTACAGTGATAATTCTATTCTCGGGATGCAGTGCAGGTACATATACCCAAACTATCAAGATCACTGTTGAATCGCTAAGTCCAAGCGGCCTCGTCGCCGAAATTGAGTACTATCGGGATAGCGAACGCGTGAATTATATCCGCTTTTGTGATTGGGATGGTGATAGTGTTATCGATGGGAAATCAAGGCCCTCAGAGGAAGGCCTTTGGCCTAAGGGCTGGGAGTACTTTGATGATATATACGGCGATGTCACCGTAGGGCACTCCACGATAACAGTAGTGGGCGATGGAATAACAATCCAGAATGGCATTAGCCACGAGTTTCTGACAGGCGAGTACGAATGTAAAGGGGGTGGGTGAGATAATCAAGCTCTCTCCCAGTCGACGAATCCAAATGTGACCCCACTCAGCACTACCCCAAACGAACTGGAGAGATATAAGTATTTGAGCATAAGGCTGCTTTTTATAATTAGATACTCACCAAAGAGCCATAACAAAGAGGTTATAGATAACAGGTAGTGTGCAATGATATCTGAGACCCAGAATCTGAAAACGGCACTTTCTGTTCCCTCTATAAATACAACATCGCCTATTGGTTTCCTATGCTGAGGCTTAACTCAACAAAAATTACCTTTTTCCTAACCAATGAAAACCGCTTACTTAGTGAAAACTGGTTGACAAATAGGGAAAGAAAGTATCAAGATTTCACTTTGATACTTGAGGCAGATTTAGATGAATTACTTACGCCATCGTTTTCGGAAAGAAGCTGATAAACTGGCGCAAGATTATGTCGCTTCTATTCCTTTCGACCAACGCTTATATCGTCATGACATCGAAGGAAGTATCGCTCATGTTAAGATGCTGGCAAAGCAAGGGATAATAACTAATAGCGATGCTAAAAGTATAATTGCTGGACTTACTTCTATTCAAAAGGAAATCGAGCAAGGGAAATTCCCATTTAGGATCGAACTCGAAGACATACATATGAATATCGAGGCAAGGCTGTTTGAGGAGATTGGAGATGTGGCTGGGAAACTCCACACCGCTCGCTCCCGAAATGACCAAATAGCTTTAGATCTGCGCCTTTTTATTAAAGAGGAAATTTTGAAAACCATTGATGAGTTAAAAACCTTGCAGCGTTCGCTAGTGGAACTGGCTGAGGCTAATAAAGATGTCATCATGCCTGGCTATACCCACTTGCAGCAAGCTCAGCCAGTGCTTCTCGCTCACCATCTGTTGGCTTATTTTGAAATGTTTCAACGAGATAAGGAGAGGTTCTGTGATTGTTTCAAACGCACTGACGTCTTGCCTTTGGGTAGCGGCGCTTTGGCTGGCGTTTCTTATCCTATAGACCGGGAATTTGTCGCCCGAGAACTAGGTTTTAGCAAGGTAAGCACTAACAGCCTTGACACTGTTTCTGATAAAGACTTCGTAATAGAATTTGAGGCATCGGCTGCTCTTACTATGATGCACCTTTCGCGCCTAGCTGAGGAGCTTATCTTATGGTCATCCATCGAGTTTGGCTTTATAGAGATTGGCGAAGCCTTTACCACTGGCAGCAGCATTATGCCACAGAAGAAAAACCCCGATGTAGCCGAGCTAGCCAGAGGTAAAACCGGCCGGGTATATGGCCATCTAATGGCTATCCTAACCACAATGAAAGCTCTGCCTTTAGCCTACAACCGGGATACGCAAGAGGATAAGGAAGGGCTTTTTGATACTGTGGATACGTTACACTCTACTCTAAGAGTATTTGCTGAAATGCTAAAAACAATCAAGGTCAATGTAAAGCGTATTCGTGAAGCTATTAAAAGGGATTACCTTTTGGCTACTGACTTAGCTGACTATCTGGTGAAGAAAGGCACGCCATTTAGGGAAGCGCATAGCGTGGTGGCTAAACTTAGCGAATACGCCGTTAACAAAGACAAAGGCTTCCATGAGCTTAGCTTAAGTGAATATCGCAATTTTTCCCCTCTTTTCAGTGAAGATGTATATAATATAACCTTAGAATCATCTGTGGCGGCTCGAAATATTGTTGGCGGCACTTCTCCACAACAAGTGGAAGCAGCATTAACCAGAGCAAGTGAGATTCTTCGTTCCATTCAGAATCTCACTCAGAGGAGTAAAAAATGCAGGACAAAATTAAGCTAGCACCATCAATCCTTTCTGCTGATTTTGCTCGCCTTGGGGAGCAAGTAGCTGAGGCTACTAAAGCAGGGGCTGACTATATTCATATTGATGTCATGGATGGACATTTCGTGCCCAATATCACTATCGGGGCTCCAGTAGTGGCTTCCCTTCGTAGCTGGACACACTTTCCTTTAGATGTCCACTTGATGATAGAACAGCCTGAGCGGTATATTTCCCACTTTGTCGATTCTGGCGCTGATATCATTACCGTGCATGCGGAAGCTTGCCCTCATCTCCACCGAACGATTCAAGTAATAAAGGAACTTGGGGTAAAAGCCGGGGTGGCTCTAAATCCAGCGAGCTCTTTAAGCATGGTAGACGAGATTATGCCTCAGGTTGATTTGATTCTTATCATGAGCGTTAACCCCGGTTTCGGCGGACAAGCTTTCATCCCTGAAACACTAGAAAAGATAAATCGCTTGCGCCGGATGCTTGATAGCAGAAAGGTGGATGCCGAGCTCGAAGTTGATGGAGGTATTACCATTAACAATGCATCTAGCATAGTTAAGGCTGGTGGTAGAGTTCTAGTTGTCGGCACAAGTGTGTTTAATGCTAAAGAAGGAATGAGCCAAGCATTACAAAAAATCAGGGAAGCAATAAGCTAATGGACTGCTTTGTATTGGCTACGCAGACACCTGGTGCAAATATTAACTTTCTGCTTCTTCCCACCCACAACAATTGTAACCCTATGAATATTGGGTAACCACTTCCGTTTAGTACTCTTTTTAGAATGACTTACACTCTGTCCAAATTGAACTCTTTTGCCACAAATATCGCACTTCATGGGAAAATTCTTTTAAACCCCCTTTACTATAAATGATACCAGGGGTATTATAGTAATGCTATCATACTAAAGTCATAGCAGCAATTGTACCAAGGTAGGCGAAGAGAAATGGGAACTAAATTAGCTGATGGCAAGATATTGAGAAAGATGTTTGCCCTAGGTACAACCTGGCTTGAGAAATGTGTTCCCGAAATTAACGCTATAAATGTTTTCCCGGTCCCCGATGGGGATACAGGAACCAACATGTTGCTTACTATGCACTCTGCTATGCAAGAGGCAAAACAGAACACAGATAGCGATGCTTCTTCAGTAGCCAAATCAATGGCTTATGGTGCTTTAATGGGAGCACGAGGTAATTCAGGAGTTATCCTATCCCAATTCCTGCGTGGCTTGGCCAAGGGATTAGAAGGCAAAACCTCTTTCAATAGCCAAGATTTTGCCAAGGCCCTAGCTGAAGCATCGCAAGTTGCTTACGAAGGAATCATGCACCCGGTAGAAGGAACTATACTGACGGTGCTTAAAGATGCCGCTAAGGCGGCCGATATAGCCGCCAAAACCGATTCTGAAAACTTGCTTTCCGTAGTAGAAACTGCCACAGAGGCAGCTAGGGATTCAGTGGCTCGGACACCTGACTTGCTACCAGTATTACGTGAAGCTGGTGTAGTAGATGCCGGGGGGCAAGGTTTATATGTATTGCTCGATGGTGCCCGGCACTTCCTTAAAGGAGAAGCCGATAAAATGAAAGGCCGGAAACCTCAGCTAGTCTCTGCTAACTTACCCCTAGCTTCTAAAATGGCTCCAACGGCTGAGGTAGAAGTGCCTTATGGATATTGCCTCGAGTTTCTACTGGAGGGGCAAAAACTTAATGTGAGCAAGATCAAGAAAAAGTTAAAGAAGAAGGGGCAATCCCTAATTGTTGCTGGCAACTGCTCCATGGTTAGAATTCATATCCACAGCTTTAAGCCCGGTGAAATTCTTGATTATGCTACCCACTTAGGCACACTACATCAGGTAAAGGTCAACAATATGGATGATCAATATGCAGAATTTATTAAGATACAAAAAGAAAGAATGCCCAGGGTCGACATCGCTATAGTAACAATCGCCGCTGGAGATGGCTTTTTTGAGGTGTTTAATAGCCTAGGGGCTACAATTATTGTTCCTGGCGGTCAAACAATGAATCCCAGCGTTCGCGAGTTATTGAAGGCTGTAGAAGCAGCACCCTCGGACAATATTATTCTATTGCCCAATAACAAGAATATCATCCACACAGCTTCGCAGGTTGAGTCTTTAACTTCAAAGAGTGTGAAGGTAATCCCTACCAGGACTATCCCCCAAGGCATAGCCGCATCCCTCGCCTTTAGTTATGACATGGACTTAGAGGAAAATACTCGAGCTATGGAAGAGGCGATGACCGCAGTAAAGACCATAGGAGTTACTAAAGCAGTACGTAAGACACGGATGAACGGCCAAGAAATAAAGAAGGGGCAACCTATTGCTATTCTAAATGATGAGAATTTAATAGCTGGTGGCAATAATATGTTAGATGTTATTTTTCAAGCTCTAACGAAAACCAATATTGAAAATACAGAAATGGTAACTATTTATTACGCTGCTGAAACTCAAGCCATTGAAGCGGAGGATATAGCCCAGAAAATCCGGGAGGAGTATCACCTTGAGGTTGAAGTGGTCCAGGGTGGGCAACCACATTATAATTATATAATCTCGCTGGAATAACCTCGGGGCCCCTGAAGAGCTTTGTTTTTCAGGGGCAGAGAATAATGGTTAGAGTTGTAACTGATAGCCTCTCTAATATTACTCCTCAACTAGCTCAGAAGTTTGGGATTACAATGGTGCCGTTGTATGTCAATTTTGGTAGCGAGGCTTACCGCGATAATGTTGATATAAGCACAGAGGAATTCTATTATAGGCTAGAAAAATGCAAGATTATCCTCACTACTTCGGCTCCAGGCCCTGAGGTTCTTGCTGAGCTTTTCACCAAATTAGCTAAAGAGACAAATGTGATATTCTATAAGTGCTGTAACCTTAGCATAATTAAGTGACGCCTTCGCAAAGTGATAACTACCGATTCACTAAGAAAAATCCTTGAGTTAGAGGGGCAGAAAGGATATACCGATAAAGCAGTAATCGGTGGTTTGGATAAATATCTTCACAAACAGGCAGGACAAATCAGGCAAGGCGTAAATAACCGGCAACTTTTAGCTGAATTCAATGATCTCAATTTAGCTAACTCCAATTACGGCTCCTGTGATGTAGACGAGCGTAAGAAATGTGTAATGCGTCTCTTCGACTGGCTAAGCAAGCTGGAAGAAATAAAACAGGGCACCCTCACCTCACCTCTCCCTTCAAGGGAGAGGAATAAGGTGAGGGTAACAGTTACGTCACGCCCTGGGAAAAGAAGCGAAGGATTAAATTCCCCTATAACTATTATCAAAGGCATTACACCCCGTGTAGCCACTAAATTTGCCAAGCTAAATGTGAGAACAATGCATGATTTACTCTATTTCCCCCCCCGAAGGTATGTCGATTACAGCCAGAGGAAACCTATCTCTGAACTTAAGGAAGGTGAGGAGCAAACTATTGTAGCTACAATATGGCAAGCCAGGATAGCTACTTTTGGCAATCGACAAGGCACTGAGGCAATAGTAGGTGATGAAACTGGGAACATCAGAGTAGTCTGGTTCAACCAACCTTATCTGGCCAAAAAATTCCCCACCAACGTCAAGGTAGTAATTAGTGGTACAGTCAGTTTATTCAAGGGTCAAAAAGTCTTCGCGTCTCCTGAATGGGAATTGCTTGAGAATAAGGAATTGATCCACACTGGCCGCTTGGTCCCCCTTTATCCTCTTACCCAAGGCTTGTATCCTCGGCAAGTGAGGAAATGGACAAAAGAAGCCATCGATGGCTGGGCATGGCGAGTGAGTGATTTCTTACCCTCGGAGATAAAAAACCGATGCCAACTACTAGATCTTCCTGAAGCGATTGCTCAAATCCACTATCCTGACGGCCACTTAATAGCGGGGAGGGCAAAGGAGAGGGTAGCCTTTGATGAGCTATTCTTACTTCAATTAGGCGTGCTGGCAAGAAAGCGGGATTGGCAAGAAAGCCAGCCAGGCCATGCCTTTAATATATATCAGGAGGTTATTGACGGGTTCTTACATTGTTTACCCTTCACTTTGACCCGAGCTCAGGAGCGAGTACTATGGGAAATTTTAGCTGACCTTAAGCAACCCAGAGCTATGTCACGCCTTCTTCAAGGCGAAGTAGGGAGTGGCAAGACCGTGATTGCTACTTTGGCTTTATTAATGGCAGTGGCCAACAGCTACCAAGGAGCGTTGATGGTGCCCACTGAAGTGCTAGCTGAGCAGCATTTCAGCAATATCTGTGATTATTTGTCTAACGCTAGCACGCAGAAAGAGAAAATAGGCAATAATGTTGAATGCTATATAGGGTTTCTCTCCCAGCCACTTACTATCGCTTTGCTCATCGGCAGCCTTAAAGATAGCGTGAAGGAGGATTTACATCGTAAAATTAAGCAGGGTGAAATTGATATTGTCATTGGCACCCACGCCCTTATCCAAAAAGAGGTAGAATTTTACCAGCTAGGGTTAGCAGTGACAGATGAGCAACAAAGATTCGGTGTTTTACAACGTTCTGCATTGCGTCAAAAAGGCTTTAACCCTCATATATTGGTTATGACCGCCACCCCTATCCCACGAACTATGGCACTGACACTTTACGGTGACCTCGACCTTTCAGTTATTGACAAACTGCCTCCGGGACGACAGGAAGTGAAAACAAGATTCCTTGAGCCCCAGTACACGGAAAAAGCTTATAGCTTCCTCCGTCGCCAGGTCAGTAATGGTAAGCAAGCTTTCATTATTTGTCCTCTGATTGAAGAATCAGAAATACTCGAGGCAAAAGCCGCTACAAGTGAATACGCGTATCTATCTAGAGAAATTTTCCCAGATTTAAAATTGGGATTACTCCATGGTCGAATGCCACCTGGTGATAAAGAAAAAGTAATGCGCCGTTTTCGAGAAGGTATGCTTGATATTCTAGTCTCAACGTCGGTGGTAGAAGTGGGCATTGATATACCCAACGCCACGGTAATGTTAGTGGAAGGCGCTGAGCGCTTCGGGCTATCACAGCTCCATCAATTTAGAGGGCGAGTGGGGCGGGGTAAAGAGCAAGCTTATTGCCTACTTATCCCTTCCTATCATTGCGAGCGAAACGAAGCAACCACACCTGAAGCAAGAGATCGCCTTCAGCTAATGGAGAAAACTCACGATGGTTTTGCTTTAGCCGAGAAGGACCTAGAGCTAAGGGGCCCGGGAGAATTTTTTGGCACACACCAAAGTGGCCTACCTGACCTTAAAATAGCTAAACTATCAAATTTACGCCTCCTAGAGCTGGCTCGGCAGGAGGCAATAGCCCTTTTTCAAAGTGACAGTAATTTGGGAAAACCCGAACATCGCCTTCTAAGACAGCAATTATCTCAAGTGTGGTCTAAAAGCGCTGAATGGAGCTAGTAATGTCATTGCGAGTGGAGCGAAGCAATCTCTATGGTTAAGAAAAGGTTAGCCACTTGTTTGCAGCAGGCTGTAACTGAGGCACAACGAGAGGGCAGTCTCGTTGCTGTAACGCTGCCCGAAGTAGTTATAGAGCACCCCCAGAATCCCGAGCATGGAGATTTCGCCTCGGGGCTTCCCCTAAAGCTAGCTCGAACAGCTAAAGAGCCCCCTCTGGTTATAGCTGAGAAAGTAGCTAAGCATATATCACTCCCTCCGGAAATTGATAGGTTTGCCATCGCTCCACCGGGCTTCATTAATTTCACCCTGCGAGATGATTGGCTAGCCGAACAAGTAGAATTTGTTTCGGCTGCTGGTGAGTCATACGGCAACCTTACTCTAGGCAAAGGCAGTCACACTCAAATTGAGTTCGTTAGCGTCAATCCCACCGGACCTCTCCACGTAGGTCATGGTCGTGGTGCCGTCTTAGGTAGTACTTTAGCCAACGTTCTCACTGCTGCTGGCTATTATGTGGAAAAGGAATACTATATCAACGACGCCGGTAGCCAGATAGATGCTTTCAACCGCTCTCTCCATGCCCGTTATCTGCAGCTTTTGAAAATCTCTGCTGAGATGCCAAAGGA
>JAGMBH010000137.1 GCA_023129815.1 Dehalococcoidia bacterium | reverse complement strand
CCTTTTGACCGCTGAACAAAACGATGAATTGTGTTCCTTATAGTTGATATTGACGCTACAAACTGCATTGGAATAGAATTCGCCGTGGGGGGTGCTACCCACTCATCAGGCGAAAGAATAACTATGCCGGAAGGAGGATTTCAAACATGGCAGACGTAAAGAATTTTCTGATTGTGGTAAACAGTGGGGCTGATAAGCCCTATAACCACTATGCTAGCTATGTGGTTGCCTTCTTGGCAAAACAAGTAGCGAAGATTGAGAGTGTCACTATTTACTACGGTCCCCTAGCTATTGGCATGACCAAGAAAGGTGAGTTGGCCAAGCTTGCTATCACAAGTGAGGTCAAAGAGCTAATTGCTAGCCAGATTGAGGGACTTTCAGCATCTGACCTCCCTGACAACTTGGAGCAAATGGCTCGTTTTGAGAGGGACAAGCTGGCAGTGAATATCGTCTCTTGCGGAACCTTTTATGTGATTGATGGAGCTGGCAAGGCCATTGACGATAAATCAAGCATTGAAGACTTTGTTACTCCGGTCAGGTTGCCCCAAGCTGCAGAGGGAATACTTGGTGCAGATAAGATAGGGGCCACTTGAGAGCCTAGCCTTCCTAAATAGGGTGCTGCCCCTAATTTTAGCGTAACACTTGCTACAGTAGACTGGTCGTCCCAGCTTAGGCTCAAATGGCACTGTAGTTTCCGCACCACAGGCAACACATATTGCGCGATAGACTTGTCTTGAGTCCCCGTAGCTACCCCCACGCTTCCTACGAGCAGCTCGGCACTCGGGACAGTGCCTAGGTTCATTCAGCAAGCCACGAAATGAATAGAACTCCTGCTCGCCAACTGTAAAAGTGAACTCTCGCCCACAATGACGGCATACCAGAGTTTTGTCTTTCACGGCCATAGCTCCCTTCACCCCCGGTTCCTTTTCTATTGTGCCACCTTGTAAGCGCCGCAGATATTTTTGCCTTAGTCTCAGGTGAGGGATGTCTGCCTGTATGGATGGCAATCTCCCTGAGTCGATACTCAGGGTCTTGCCATAATTTAGCCCCCTCTTTAGAGTTTAAACGCTTCCTCGGTTATATTTTGTGCTTCCAAACCGGTAAAATGGCTAGGTAATTTCCTGCTAGTTGGTGTTAACAGTAAGATTAGTATAAGACCAGCAACACTAAGTGCCACACAAACTAAGAAAGTTAGGTGATAACTACTGGTTATATCAAATATGTAACCGGCCAGGAGTGGACCAATAGCACCCCCGATTGTTACGCTAAAGACAACAACCCCCCAAACTACCCCGTGGGCAAGCAGCCCAAATAAATCAGCTACGAGTGGCGATTGTACAGCTACCAAACCCCCATAGCTAAAGCCAAAGATAGCGGCAAATAGATAAAGCATCCACATCTCTCTAGCTACTACCACCAAAGATAGAGCGATTGCCATCAGAATAAAGCCAATAATAAGAGCCAACTTGCTACCAATTCTATCACCACCACCACCTATTATAACCCTTCCAGCAATACCTAGCCCACCAATAACAGTTAAAATACTAGCCGCAATGGCTGCTGAAATCCCCTTATCAATAGCATAAGGCACAATATGCACCATGATAACTTGTAGACAGAAACCAAAACAGAGGAACGCTGCGCAAAGCATCCAGAACTGCCTGGCATGAATTGCTTCACGAAGGGAATACCCTGTAACTTGTGAATCTAAGCCCTCTGTCTTTACTTCATCTTCACCGTATGGTAACTGTCCCATCTGACTTGGGTCACGCTTTAAAAACTGGGCTAATATAACCAATACCAAGGCGATGCTCCCTAGCACAATATAAGCAGTATGCCAGCCATAGCTAGATATAAGCCCATTAGCTACCGGGGGCATAATCATTGTGCCTAAGCCTACCCCAGACATGACGATACCCGTCATCAAACCCCGCCTCTTGACAAACCACCTGGCTACCGTGGATCCCAATGGAACAAAGCCACCGCTCATACCAACAGCTATTATCACCCCGTAAAATAGATATAACTGCCAGATAGCACTAATCTGCGACATCAATAAATAGCCTAAACCTAAAAAAAAGCCGCAAGCTGTCATGACTATCCTCGGGCCAAACCTATCGTTCAGTCTCCCGGTAACGATATAAAACAGACCGTGCAGAACCATAAATAGTGAGTAGGCACCTGATGTCTCTGCCCTAGTCCAGCCAAACTCAGTTAGTAATGGTTTAAAAAAGACACCAAAGGTGTAGAGTGTTCCCGACACTATCATCATGATCAAGAAGCCAGTCAAAACTATAATATAGCCGTAGAAAAATCTAGGCTTCCTATGTTCAACCAACATTTGTCTTCGCCTTTATGAGTTTGCTGACTATATCCAGATGCCAGCATGGCATCAGAGGTCTTTCTAGAAGAAGATATCATTCAATGGATAAAGCAACACTGAGTCTCTCCTTTGAAGGAGAGGGGGAAGGTACTAAACCATTCACTGCCCCTGAAAAACCGCCTAATTTTGGCTCTTGGAGCGCCTGTTATGGTGAAGTAAGGGCTCTGTCAGGGCTAGTAGTCTTTATTTATATTGTCGCAACTCTAAGCAGTTCTCCTTCTAAATACCAGGAAGAAAACGAGCAACGCCACCACTATCACAGCGGCTATAGCCCCACCGACTACTGCCAGTTGACTGGTGGTTTGGCTGATGGTGCTGCCACTGCAAAGCTACCGCTCAACCCATCCACATCCACCCTGTAGCTGCCGGCTTGCTCTCTGGCTACACTAAAGCTAATCGTCTGGCTACCACCAGCGGGAATGGTTGCTCTCGCATCCGTTTCCTTCACACCATTTATCTTGAGAGTAACCGTATAGCTGCCGGGCTCACCACCAGTATTAGCCATATCTGACCTTTCCACTATAAAGCTTCAGCTACAAGCTCTGCTATGTCCTTAACCTCTATTTTACCTTCATTACCAGTATCTCTAATCGCATCCTCTAGTTCGATATGACACCATGGACAAGCAGTGGCTATAATCTCAGCGT
Organism: Dehalococcoidia bacterium; assembly: GCA_023129815.1. Lineage (GTDB taxonomy): Bacteria > Chloroflexota > Dehalococcoidia > GIF9 > AB-539-J10 > 20-14-all-45-10. The sequence continues at coordinate 4,523 of JAGMBH010000137.1, read as the reverse complement.
TAACTTCCATTGCCTCCTTTAAACGTATCTGCGACAGGCGAGTAGTTTCTTCTACCGCAGCCCACATTCTACCGCCTCCACCACCACAACACAGGCTGTCCTGTCGATTGCGTTTCATCTCCACCAACTTTATCCCAGGGATCTCCCTGAGAACCCTCCTCGGTGCCTCATAGACATCGTTCCTTTTTCCCAGATAGCATGGGTCGTGATAGGTGATTACCTTGTCAATTTCTTTTTGGGGAGCCAACATACCCTTGTCCATCATATCAGACAGAAACTGTGTATAGTGCTGTATCTTTAGCTTCTTTACTATTGAACTTGGATACTCATTGACAAAGGTATTGTAACAATGAGGTGAAATGGTGACCATCCATTTCACCTCGCACTCTTCAAGCCTTTTCACATTCTCGCTAGAGATCTCAGAAAATATCTGCCTCTCGCCAACCCTACTTGTAGGACTCCCACAGCAACTCTCATCTTTTAGGACACCGTAGTTGATCTTCATTTTCTCCAGCAAAGTAACAAGGCAGCGAGCCACTTTCTGGACACTATTATCATAAGAGGCAGTACACCCTACATATAATAAAAGGTCAACAATCCCGCCGTCAGGGACAATCTTATAAGAGAGCTGTCTCTTCTCAGAAAAATCCGTGAGCCAGTCTAGTCTATCTTTGGCTAACAGTCCATAAGGATTCCCTAGGCCCCTTATTGACTTTAATGCCAGACCCTGGTTCTCTAAAGGACCAACCCCCTCTGTCACCAATAACTCTCTACCTTTTTCTATCAGGTCTACTATCGGCATTCCAGCCCCGGATAACTTACACCGGATATCACAGCTCTTACACGTAGTGCAGGTATAGATAATGTCCCTTAATCTCTTTTTCTCCTCAAGCCCGAGTAATTCATCCCACTTTATGCCATAATAGATAGAACGTAATATCCCATATGGTCCTTGTGTGGGAAAACCATGGGTGGACTCAACAAGGGGACAAGCGGAATAACAGAACATACAGCCTTTGCACTTGTTTAGCGTATCTAAAAGGTTATCTAAGAATTTTTCTAGAGAATCTACTTCGTCCATCATTTATTTCTTATTTAGCGATAGCCCTCTAATATTCCTGGATTCAGTATATTATTGGGGTCTATTGCCTTCTTTATATTCTTTACAAACTCATAACCTTCCTTACCATACCGACGAATAAAAAAGGATGTCCTCTTAGAGAACTGACCCCACTCACCACCACAGCCACCATACTTGAGGTTAAGCTCTGCCTCCCTTTCAAATAGTTCTGTAATAGCTTCCCTCTGTTTTTCACTATCCCAGTTCCTAGGGATCAGAATTCCCGGGTGCAAAGAGACGGCTCCAATGTGACCGTAGAGGTAGTGTTCCAGAGAGCCACAGATTGGCAATCCCTGATTAAAGTTGGCGCATTCCTCTGTTGCTTCTGGCAGATATTTGAGATTAGGAATCACCTCTGCTGATTTCGAATAGTTTCCGCTCTCTTGGCAAAGGAATGAACCGATAACCTCCCTAGCACTGAGTATAGAATTCCATTCATTTATATCCTTTAGTCTATCCACTTTAATGGGGTTTTCAGCCTCAAGTGATTGGATTATCTGCTCCCTTTTTGTTTCAGCCTCCTCTTGGCTACAGCCTATACTTTCGAAGAGAATGATTGCTCCCTTGGGAGCAGGTAATCCCTTAGCCTTGAATCCCACCTGGGTTGTCTTTTCATCCATCATTTCCATAATCAAGGGTTTTGGCCTTTTTTCGTAGTACATCCTTTGAACCCCCTTGGCTAAGGACTCCAGATTTTTGAAGTGGACAACTCCATAGGAGGATTTGAATGCCGGAACAAGCCTCATTCGAATCTTAGTTATCACTCCCAAGAGGCCATCACCACCGACGAAGAATTTTGTGAGGTCGGTTCCTGCTGGTCTCCTCATACCTTTAGTACCCGTCTCTATGATGTCTCCGTTAGGAAGAACAACCTCTACCCCCAATATATAATCGCTTGGCTTTCCAATAGAGGCATCAACAATATGTGCGCTTGTGTTATTGGATACAACGCCACCCATGCGGGCAATCCGCCGGCTCCCAGGGTGAACAGGAAGATAGTAACCTAGCTCCTCAAGCTTTTGGGCTAATTGAAGCACTATACAACCGGCTCCACATTCAAAAAAGTTATAGTCTTCAAAGATGTCAACCTTATTGAGTCTGTCAGTACTGAGGATGATCCCATGCGTATGAGGTCTGGTCGAGCCAGCCAGTTGAGTTGCTGAACCCCTAACAAACACGGGGACCTTTTCTTTGTTTGCAAATCTCAAGATTTGGCTGATCTCTTCCTTACACCCCGGCATCACTACTGCATAAGGAACCTCCTCCTCTCTAAGCTCATAAGGGAAAGTATCCTCAGCACTAACTATCCTATCAATTAGAGCACTAGAGACAAACCCCCCGGAAACTATTTTCTCTAACTCACTGACTATACTCATGAGCCACCTCTTACTATGTTCCTTGGATACCAAACGTGTATTCGACGTAATTCATTGCTGTCTGAGTAGAGATGGCATAGATCCCATCTCTCGCGCACCGTTAGCTATCAGAGTGGTAATACCGGCAGCCGCCATTATAATAATTATTTACTTTATCATTAAACTGGGCAGCCAGAGTATAATGCTAGGAAATGCCATACACATGCCCATGCCAATTATCTGCAGGCCAACGAAGGGATAAGTAGAACGATAGAATTCCGCCATATTTTCTTCAGGAAGCAAGCCCTTCATGTAAAAATTAGCAAAGCCAAAAGGTGGTGTCAGCATAGCAATTTGCATATTGATGATAAAAATGACTCCGAACCATAGCGGGTCAAAACCCAAACTTATCACTATAGGGGTAAAGATAGGAGCGGCAATTACCATAATAGCCAGATCTTCCATAATCATCCCGAGCAAGATCAAAATTACCTGCATCGCTACCAGGATAATCCAGGGGTTGATCTCTAGTCCGACTAGTAGTCCCTTGACTAAGCCCGCTGCTCCCATAGCTAGATAAAACTGGTTAAAGCATGCGGCACCAATTAAGATCCAGAAGACCATGCCGAATATCTTTGCTGTGTCATAGGCTGCTTCTTTTAAAAGCCACCAACTAAGGCGACGGTGCACAGCGGCACATACTATCACCCCCACGCAACCAATAGCACCTGCCTCAGTAGGAGTTGCTATCCCTAGAAAAATCGAGCCTAAAACTGAAACCACAACTGCAATGGGCAAGAGCAAGCTCTTTGTGGCGGCAAGCTTCCGCGGCCAGCTAACTCTCTCTTCCGGCGGTAGCCCAGGGCCCAGCGATGGGTTTAAAGCGGTTCTTATGCCTATGTAGAGCATATAAAAGCTAGAAAGGAGCAGCCCGGGGAAAAATCCCCCTAAAAGCATCCTTCCCACCGACTGTTCAGCAATAGAGGCATAGACTACCATCTGTACACTGGGAGGGATCAGAGCTCCCAGACAGCCTCCAGCCATAATAGCGCCGTATGCTAGGTGCTTGTCATAACCATGTTTTAGCATCGGAGGAAGGGCAAAGATAGCGGCGGTAATAATGCCCGCGCCGATTATCCCAACCATAGCTGCTATTAGAGTGCATATTAATACCGTCCCAATGGCTAGGCCACCATTTACACGTCCTGCCCAAAGACTCATTGTTGCATAGAGAGCATCAGCTACACCGGACTTTTCCAGTACAAATCCCATGAAAACAAACATAGGAATAGCTATAAGAACAAAGGCCGACATATTGCTATAGGTGGCGGTAACGCTCATAAATAGACCCTCAGGCCCCCATAAGAAAATGGTGAACACCATAGCAATGCCGCCCAAGGCAAAGGCAATAGACATTCCCGATACTAGTCCTAAAATGAGAGCAACAAACAGGATGATAGTAAGAGTTATAATATTCACGATAACGCCTTACCACGAATAGCAAAAATGAGATCACGGGTGAATTTAGCAAGCCCCTGAAGCAGTATTAAAAACGCGGCTATGGGTATTACCGTCTTGAAAGGGTAAACAACAGGTCCCCAAACACTGCTAGTGTGTTCCCTCATTGTAATTGAATACAGGGCGAATTCCGCTCCCTGCCATAGTAGCACAATAATAAAGTAGAGCAAAAGGAGTCCGGTAATGGCGTCTACAACCGCCCTTCCCCTTAAGGAAAGGCGGTTGTAGGCAATGTCCACCTTGATATGCGCTCCCCTCTGAAGAAGTGCAGCACCAACTAAAACGCCAATCCCCCCAAACATAAACAGACTTAGCTCGTGAGTCCATATAACAGGGCTATTGAATACATACCTTCTTATCACCCCATATACCAGCACTCCAATGAGAGGAAAGAGCACATAAGCCAATACTTTGCCTGACCATAGACTCACCCTATCAACGAAGCCTAGGACACGACCTAATATCTTCATTTTGCTCAAGAACTACAACGGCACCTTAGCGGTAGCCCATTTTTACCAGAAAATCCTTCA
>JAGMBH010000136.1 GCA_023129815.1 Dehalococcoidia bacterium | reverse complement strand
ATGCGAGTTATTGGTGGTAAAGCCAGGGGAACTTTGCTAAAAACTCCCCCGAGGCAGTTGATTCGCCCCACAACCAGTGTAGTGAAGGAAGCTATGTTCTCTATTTTGGAGAATACTGCTAGTTGTTGGGATCGCGTTCTTGATTTATATGCCGGCAGCGGTGCTCTGGGTATAGAAGCTTTAAGCCGCCAGGCGGAGTGGGCCGATTTTGTTGAGCGGAGTAGAAAATGCTGTGACATTATTAAATACAATTTGGATAGGGCGAGGCTATTAGACAAAGCCCATATTTATTGCTGTAGCGCCAGTAAAGCAGTTGCTTTTCTTAGTAATAATTATGATATTATCTTTATGGATCCCCCTTACTCAGACCCTTCTGTGGGTAATTTGTTGGCAACTATAGCTAACTCAAAATTATTAGGAGAAAACTCCATCATTGTAGTTTGTCATGCAAATCGCTTTCCACTAAGTTCTGATTATGATGGATTGCATCTGGCTAAACAACGCCACTATGGTGATACCTTTATTTCCATTTACCAAGGGGAGGGTTGAGCTATGACAATAGCGGTCTATCCTGGTACCTTTGACCCCCTTACCAGCGGGCATCTTGATATTATCAACCGTGCCTTAGCCGTTTTTGATAAGTTAATTATCGGCATCTATGATCAGCCTGATAAACAGCTACTTTTCTCCCCGGAAGAAAGGGTGGATATGGTAGAAAAGGCTGTAGCTGATTTGCCTAATGTATGTGTTAAATCTTTTAGTGGGCTTGCTGTTGATTTTATTCATGAGGTGGGGGGGATAGTTATGATCCGGGGATTGAGGGCGAGTTCTGATTTTGAACGAGAATTTGAAATGGCGCTGATGAATAAAAAGCTGGCCCCGGATATCGAGCTAATTTGTTTAATGACAAGCTCTGAATATCAATTCCTTAGCTCTAGCCTGATTAAAGAAGTAGCTAAGCTAGGAGGTTGCCTTCGAGGCATGGTCCCTGACCATGTTGCTACTGCGCTGAGGGAAAAGTTCTCAGTAAGGATTCCCGGGGGTTCAAAAAGGGAAGGCTAGGTGTTAAAATAAAGCAAATAAAATTTTAAGGAGGTCATGTAAAGATGGCGTATAAAATTACTGATGAGTGCATTGCTTGTGGCGCTTGCCCGCCAGAATGTAAAAATGAAGCAATTAGCGAGGGGGAGACAATTTACATTATTGACCCCAATAAATGTACTGAGTGTGTCGGCTGGTTTGAATCATCTAAATGTGTTGAGGTTTGCCCTGTGGATTGCTGCATTCTCGATCCTGATCATAAAGAAACACGCGAGCAGCTTCTAGAGAAATGGCGTAAGCTATATCCGGGCGAGACACCGGCCGTTACTTAGGATAAAGCCTGTCAAGCATTTCGGGCGAAAAGTTGTTTGCTGTATCCTGGGACATCTTTTAGTTGTCCCGAGAGCGATCGTTCGCTATAAGACCTTATAGCATCATAGCAAGCGCTACATTGGTTTGCCTGAGAAAAATCCTCTATCATCTCTTTTTGAGTAGAATATTTATTACCGCGATGTGAGCAAGGAACAAAACTCCCATCAGGCATCACGACAAAGAATCTCTTACCAGCCTTACAATTGGGCATATAACCTCGCTCAAAATACCTTAAAGTATCTAAAAGTATAGCTTTGGAGTTGATTACATGGCGGGTTTGTTTTTTCAATTCTATAAGTTCGCTAATCGTCTGGCGTAAAATGTTCAAATCCTCTTCGCTATTGATGCAGTAATCTTTGTTGCCTGTTCGCAGTGCGGTATATGCGCTGTATGATATGGATATATTCCAGTCCATAGCCCTTTTTGCCAAAGGCAATACATCTTTCAAATTGGCTTGAGTTATAGCAGTGTTCAAGATGATATCTCGGTAACCAAACTTTGCCAGCTTAGGAAGTGTTTGTTCCAAGTGTTCATACAAACCTCGGTGCCGCCGAAATTCATCATGGCGCTCATCAGGGAAGTCAAGTGATACTGAAAGTTGGTTCACTCCAGCTTCATGCAATTGTAAATAGTGACTCTCGTTTAGTAGCACCCCATTGGTAACGAGTATCAAGTACGGTAGCCCATCAGATTGCTTGATAGCCTTAACTATAGCTACTATATCCTTACGCAAAAGTGGTTCACCACCAGAGATTTGCACTACTGGCGGCTTTAGGAGTCGAGTTAAGTTAGCATAATCATCTGGTTGAAGTTGCATCTCGTTCTTTATTATTCCGCCCAACTCACAATGCCGGCAGTTGCAATTACAAGAAAGTGTTACCTCGTAGGAAATTACTAAAGGACGGCTGGTTATATAGTTATAAATCCCCCTTTTGGCAAGCTTAATCCCTTGTAATGGAGAAAAATTTGTCATTTATCAACCTCCTATTTGAAAGCAATCACTGCGGAATAATTAAGTTTTGAGGGATATAGCAGCATTATCTTATTCATAATCCTGCCTAAAACAGAGTCAGGTAAAAGGGAAGTTTTTACCTTCTCATATAGCTTTAAGTATTTTAGTATCGGTATAAATAGATAGAGTAAACTTATAAATTCCTTATAACAGACAGAAGATACGTTTTTGAATTCGGCATTCTTGAGGATATCCATAAGGCTTTTCGTGGTAAATTGGTTGATATGAACTCTCCTTATCTCCCACCATCTTTTGCCTAGGGTTTTTGCTAGCACGCTCCCGATATTCGGAGTTGACACTGCTAGCAGCCCCCCAGGCTTGAGTATCCTGTGAACTTCTTTAAGGATTGTAAGTGGGCGTGGAACATGCTCTAGAACCACCCATAGAGTAACCACATCAAAGTGATTTTCTGGAAGTTGTAGTTCTTCCAAAGGTTTTGTTTCTACATCTAAGCCGAATTCGCTTTTGGCATATGTTGCGGCATCTTGGGATAATTCAATCCCTTTAGCAACGTACCCAGCCTTAGAGGCATTACATAGGAAAAAACCCTCACCACAACCTATATCTAAAAGATTTGTGCCCTTCTTATACCTTTTAATTAATTCTACTTGCGATTTAGTAGCACGTAAACGACTCTCCCGAATAATAGAGGCATCGACACTTTTCCTTTGAGAATAGTCCTCGTTGATTTTGCTTCCTTTTTCAATGGGATTTACATATATTAGATGACAATTCCGGCATTTAACATGCCTTCCGTACTTGCTCCCCGGTAACATGTATACACTCTCTATTCCTTTTTGGAAATCGCCCTGTTTCATATTAGAGTCGAAGAGCACAATAAAATCATTCTGTCCGCAATTAGGACAATGGCGATATTCAAAAAGCGGATCCAATTTCACTCTCACCCTAGCCCTCTCCCATCGAGGAAGAGGAAACAGAAAGATGTTTAGCCTTGTTATAAGCGGCGGCAACAGCCTCAAGAAGGAGAGAACGAAAGCTCCCTTTTTCTAATTGAAGAAGAGCCTCTGCAGTGGTTCCTCCTGGTGAAGTAACCATGCTTCTCAACTCAGCAGGGTGTTTGTCTGTCTTTTGAACTGTATGAGTAGAGCCTACTATGGTTTGCAGCACTAATTTCTCGGCTATATTGCGTGGCAAGCCGATATGGACACCGGCATCAATAAGTGCCTCGATGAAAAGAAATACGTAAGCCGGACCACTTCCGCTTAGGGCTGTAGCCATGTCTAGGTATTTCTCATCAGCAACGTAAATTTGCTCGCCCAAAGCACCGAGGACAGAGTGAGCCATCTCCCTCTGTTTTTGGCTAACTTCTGTAGTTGCTGTCCATACGGTCATTCCCTCACCAATTTGCCCTGGCATATTAGGCATAGCCCTGATAATGCCAGGGTGCTTCAAGCCATGCTGTAAAGTAGACAAGCTGGCACCAGCTA
>JAGMBH010000135.1 GCA_023129815.1 Dehalococcoidia bacterium | reverse complement strand
ATGGATAATACAACTTGCTGTGGCGCGGGTTTTTTTATCTCCTCCATTGCCTGAGCTAGGTCCTGGGGCTTCACGGCCAGGATAATCAAGTCAGCACCTTCTATCGCCTTTCTATTATCAGCTAAGGTGCTCACTCCATATTCTCGACTTAGTAGTTCTCGTCGTGATTGCCTCACATCACTAACTATAATATTGGCCGGCATAGCAATATTTTTGTTAAGAAGGCATCCTATCATCGCCTCCCCCATAGTCCCACCGCCAATAAAAGCTATGCGCATTTCCATTTCTCACTTAGCGACAATGCTTATCACCCTCTTAGGGACGTAAATGATATTAGCAATCTTCTTGTTGTTAGTGTAGGCCTTTACTCGCTCCCGCTCCAGTGCTAGTTCCTTGGCTTCAATCTCAGTGATAGAAGCAGGCACAATTAGTTTATCCCGTAATTTGCCGTTTATCTGGATGACGAGGGTGATCTCCTCTTCCTTAGCCATCTCTTCATCCCACCTTGGCCAAGATTGATTGTGAATGCTGTAAGGATGCCCTGTCCTAGCCCATAGCTCCTCAGCAAGATGGGGGGCGGTAGGAGCGAGGAGAAGCAGCAAATATGTAATGGCTTCCTGCCAAAGCGAAATTGATATATTCTTTGCTTCCTGCACCTTAGATAAATAATTAGTAAACTCCATGAGGCTAGCCAGCATGGTATTAAAGCGAAACTTTTCCAGATCTTTGGTTACCTTTTTAATTGTCTTGTGAATAACGTGGTGGAGCCCTTTCTCTGCCTTTGGCTCAACATCCTGACTGGCGTAGCCTGTTTCTACCAAGCTCCACACCCTGTTTAACCAGCGGCTTATGCCTACAATGCTGCTATCGCTCCATTCTCCTCCCAACTCCCAGGGGCCGATAAACATAAGGTAACCACGAACAGCATCAGCCCCTAATTCAGCCACATATTCATCCGGAGCAATTACATTGCCTTTAGATTTACTCATCTTACCGCCGCGGTAAATTATCGTTCCTTGATTAAACAGGCGGGTAAATGGCTCATCAAAGTCAACCAAGCCTATATCCCTTATGGCTTTAATGAAAAAGCGGGAGTAGAGGAGATGCATAACAGCATGCTCAGCGCCACCAGTATACAAATCCACAGGCAGCCAATATTTCAACCTTTTAGCCTCAAAGGGGGCATTATCAATTTTTGGGCTGGTATACCTCAAAAAATACCAGTTAGAGCACATAAAGGTATCCATAGTATCGATCTCCCGTCGTGCCGGTCGAAAACATTTAGGACAGGTGGTATTAACAAATGACTGGCAATATTTCAAAGGAGACTCGCCAGTGGGCCTAAACTCAGCATTAGGAGGGAGCAAAACAGGAAGGTTCTTCTCAGGTACAGGGACTATGCCGCACTTATCACAATAGACTATCGGTATTGGCGCCCCCCAGTACCTCTGTCTGGAGATAAGCCAATCCCGAAGGCGGTAAGTAACGGCTTTTTTACCCCAACCTTTTCGCTCTATCAAATTACAAATCCGCTCATATCCCTGTTCGCTAGGTAAGCTGTTAAACTCCCCAGAATTTACCATTGTGCCTGGCTCAGTATATGCCTCTGCTAGTTCCTCGCCTGACCAACCTGGAGGAGCAATAACTGTTCGTACAGGGAGATTAAACTTCTTAGCAAACTCAAGATCTCTCTCATCATGAGCTGGAACCCCCATTACTGCTCCGGTACCATAAGTTGGCAAGACGTAATCAGTAATCCAGATAGGCACTTTCTCCCCGTTTAACCTGTTGATGACATAGCTTCCCAAAAAGGTTCCCGTTTTCTCCTTGCCCAAAGCCGTCCGTTCGTACTCCGTCTGCTGCCTACACCAGGCAATATATTCTTCTACCTTAGCCTTATACTCCGGGGTAGTCAATTTGGGAACTAGAGGATGCTCTGGCGCCAGAAGAAAAAAAGTTACCCCAAAGATAGTATCAGGGCGAGTGGTAAACACGCTTATCTCTTTTTGCTCTATATCCTCGTGCTCTAAGCCAAAGGAAACCACGGCGCCCTCGCTTTTGCCAATCCAGTTTCTCTGCATTGTCTTTATGCGCTCTGGCCAATCTATGTGGCTGAAGTCGAGGAGTTCCTCAGCATATTTGGTGATCCGGAAAAACCACTGCTCCAGGTCCTTTTTAGTCACCTGGCTGCCACAGCGCTCGCAAAATCCTTCCCCTACCACCTGTTCATTAGCCAACACTGTCTGACACTTAGGACACCAATTGACTGGTGCCTTAGCGTGGTAAGCCAGACCAGCGTGATAAAGTTTCAGGAAAAACCACTGCGTCCACTTATAATACTCAGGGAGGCAGCTAACTACCTCTCGATTCCAGTCGTAGATTGCCCCCATGCTCTTGAGCTGGCGTCGCATATGCTCTATATTCGCCATTGTCCAGTCATAAGGGTGGATACCGTGACTAATGGCGGCATTCTCTGCCGGTAGTCC
>JAGMBH010000134.1 GCA_023129815.1 Dehalococcoidia bacterium | reverse complement strand
GCCAATCCCTCTTTGACGAGGGAGATTCTTATTGAAGAGTTAGGAGGGAAATAAATTGCCTACTTATCTTGTTATTGCTCAAATATTAATAGCTGTGGCTCTAATTGCTACTATCCTATTTCAACTCCATGGTGGAGGTTTAGGAGGAATCTTCGGTCAATCCGATTCTGTTTATCGGACCAGGCGGGGGATAGAAAAAACCTTGTTTAAGCTCACCATTGTCCTAGCTATCATTTTTGTCACCTTGGCAGTGTTAATGGTTATGTCTGCTCAGTAACCAGGGATGAATTCTGTAATAACGCTAACCACCGATTTTGGCTCCAATGATGCCTATGTTGCTATTATGAAAGGCGTCATCCTGAGCATTAACCCCGAAGTTAACATTGTTGATATAACTCATTCTATCGAGCCGCAGAACATTCTCCAAGCTGCTTTCGTTGTCAATAGCGCTTATCGCTATTTCCCTAAGCGAACTGTTCATATGGCTATTGTTGATCCCGGCGTAGGGGGTGAGCGTCGGGGGATAATTTTGAAAACGGCTTCGGCTTTGTTCGTTGCTCCCGATAATGGCATCCTCAGCTATGTAATTAATGAGTTCTCCCTCAATGAAGGCGCCTTGAGCCAGTGTTCTCAAAGCCTTGAGGAAGCGAAGTTCAAAACGGGGCTTGAAGCCGTGGCTATTACTGACCCCCGTTTTTGGCGGCATCCAGTCAGCCCTACCTTTCATGGGAGAGACATCTTTGCTCCAGTTGCTGCTGGCCTTTCCTTGGGTATTTCACTTTATGAATTTGGGGAAAAGATTACCTCCCTTTATGTTTTCCCTACTCCAAAGCCATACTTTGACTCACAAGATAACTTAGTGGGCCATATTTTATATATTGACCATTTTGGCAATCTGATCAGCGACATTAAAAGCACTGATTTGCCAGGTGGGGATGTTATTATTGAGGTAGCGGGGCAACGTATTCAAGGTATAACTCATTATTATGAACAGGAAGAGGGATTGATGGCCATTGTGGGCAGCAGTGGTTATCTAGAAATATCATTAAGCAGCGGGAGTGCCTGTGACTTTCTTGGCATGGGAGTGGGAGATGAAATGAAAGTATTGCCAGCTTAGTAGGGTGTTGTGTTAAATAGGCAATCCCAGCCAGCTGAATACACCAATCATCCTCAGTCCGATATAAACCATGAGGGCAATAAATATATATCTTAGTTGCTTAGCTGGTAAAGCATGCGCTGTCTTAGCGCCAAGTTGTGCCAGAGGCACGCTCATACCGGCCAAACATAGCCACATGGGTAGATTTATATAGCCTATTGAATAGGGAAGAAGGTCAGGCACTCCGATACCGTGTATGATATATCCTGTGATACCACCTAGGCTGGTAAGTATTATTGCGCTTACAGATGTTCCAATGGCCATGTGCATAGGAAAATCGAGTGCCAATACTAGCGCGGGAACTATCAGTGCCCCGCCACCGAGGCCTGTAAGTCCGCTTACCATACCTATGGGGAAGCCCAGAGCTGGCAATAGCCGAGGATTATCTTTCGGCTCTGCCTTTTGTTTTGCTAGCTTTGGCATCATCCCCAAGCCCATCCATATGGCTATAGCTAGGACTAAGCCTCCAAAGCCTGTCTTTAGCGCTCGCTCTGGCAGGTAAGTAGCCAAGGTAGACCCAGCTAGACCTCCACCTAAGCCACACAGTCCCAAGACTAACGCTGTCTTCCACTGAACTGCCTTTTTCTTGTTGTGTCTCCATGCACCGCTCATAGCTGTGGGCAAAATTACCAGCAAACTTGTGCCTAAGGCTACTTTCATAGCAATATCTGGAAAACCCATAGCTCCAATTACCGAATACATAACCGGGACCATGATACAGCCACCGCCAACACCAAGCAGCCCGCTGGCAAAACCAGCGCCGGCGCCGGTAGCCAGTAATATGGAAATATATGTTGCTGTCAAGTTCCCAGCTTCTTCAGCTTACCTTTAAGCCAACCAATTTCAACCCGGACTTTTTCATCTATAGCGGGAATGTATGGCTTGATGTCTAAAAGCGGAGTGCCATCTATAGCATCCAGCCCTTTTACCTTGAGGATGTTCTTTTCTCTAGCCACCAGCTCTACCACACATAAGCCTAATGGACAGGGTCTGTTTGGTGACCTGGTAGTGAAAAGCCCGTGCAGCTTTGTATCCCAGGGCGTGGTAACAAGCAGATGATATCCTTGGGATTTGTGAAACCAATATATCAAGATAATGTGAGAAAACCCCTCTATGTCTTTCAAACCCTCCTCAAACTCTTTAAACAGCTCTATCTCGCTGACTTCCTCTTTTCCGCAGCCCTGATGTGGTGCTCCCCCTCTACTACGGTAGGGAGAATGGATTACCCCTATGGGCTTCAATTCCAGACTATGCTCCTCTTCCATAAGTGCTTAAGCTCTGCTAACTATTCTATCAATCCTTCGAATTGTAGCATCAGTTTGTTGTTTTAAGTTGGAGACAGTGGTTCTTAGCTCTGCAGGCGA
>JAGMBH010000133.1 GCA_023129815.1 Dehalococcoidia bacterium | reverse complement strand
CCAGGGGAAGAAGCCAAAGCTTTAGCTGAAGCTATTTTGGCTCTGAAGGAAAAGACAAGGCTGTGTTCAGTTTGTTTTAATATCACTGATTGTGACCCTTGCCGCATTTGCCAGGATAGAGAGCGTGACCATTCTAAAATTTGTGTTGTTGAGAGACCTTCAGATATTCCTCCTTTGGAGCGAACTGGGAAGTATAATGGTGTTTACCACGTGCTCCATGGGCCCATTAGCCCAGCGCAGGGAATAGGGCCTGGGGAGCTAAAGGCAAAAGAGTTTTTATCCCGTCTTCAGGATGGTTCGGTAACTGAAGTGATCTTGGCAACCAATCCTAATCTAGAGGGTGAAACCACTGCTATGTATCTTCGGCGCATGATCCTGCCTTTAGGCATTCGCATTACCCGTTTAGCTCGTGGCTTGCCATTTGGTGCTGACCTAGAATACGCTGATGATATGACCCTGAGTCAAGCCCTGGAAGACAGACAGGAATTCTAAAAGGGTATGGATGGGAGCACCTCGAAGTTATCAAACTCAAGCTATCATTATCAAACAAACCAAGCTTGGAGAAGTTGACAAAATTCTTACTATTTATACCCCCGAGTTTGGCAAGCTGAAGGCAGTAGCTAAGGGGGTTTGCCGCCCGGGAAGCAAGTTGGGTGGCAATGTGGAACCTTTGACTCACAGCTTGCTGATGTTAGCCCGGGGACGTAACCTAGACATCGTTACCCAAAGCCAAACCATTGATGGTTTTCTAGTTTTGAAAAGTGATTTATGGCGCATGGCTTGTGGCCTTTACGTCTTAGAACTCATTGATTCCTTTACTTTAGAGAATAGTGGGAATCACCCCTTGTTTGATTTACTACTTGATACCTTACAGCGACTGTGTCAAGGAGACGATAGTGAAACTGTGTTACGTTATTTTGAACTTCATCTTCTTGATTATCTTGGCTATCGTCCTCAGTTGCACCGATGCGTTGGTTGTAATTCACCTATCAAACCAGTGGTTAACTTTTTCAGTTCTAGCCAGGGTGGCATTCTGTGTTCCCATTGTGGTCAAAAAGAGCCTGATTCACGTCCTCTATCGGTTGGTGCTTTGAAAATTCTTCGTTTGTGGCAAAGTTTTGATTATGCCACGGCAAGGCGAGTGAAAGTAAGATCAGAGTTGAGGTCAGAGTTAGAACAAGTGATGCCGGGGTATATAAAATATCTTTTGCAGCGAGAAGTTAAATCGATAGCTTGGCTACGGGAGTTAAGGAAAGAGTCAATAGTTGACAACAATTGTGGGAGGAATTAAAATCCCCCAGCAAGTGAAATTAATTATGGGATGGATTAATTTTGGATACGAATTGGCATTCCAAACTTGGCGATAAATTTGCTCGCCGTCCTCGAGCTAAAGCTCATCCTTCGAAGGGATGAGCCAAAATTTTGTGACGGAGGTAACAAAATGTATCTTATAATAGCCGGCTTAAGCGGCATAGGGAAAAGCCTTGCTGAGCTTCTTGTTAAAGAAGGGAATGAGGTGGTGGTTGTAGACTCAGATGAGGCAAGGTGCACTGAAATGGCAACATCCTCTGACGTGATGGTGATAACCGGGGATGCTACTAACAAGTCAGTTCTGGAGGAGGCGGGGGTCAAGAGAGCAGACGCTTTGGTTGCCTTAACTAATGATGACTCAGATAATTTAATGATTTGTATGTTAGCCAAAGAAATGGGAGCAAGGAAAGTGATTTCTCTAGTGAATGACGCAGTGCATGTAGAAACTTTTAAGCAAGCTGGGATTGGCTTCCAGGTTAAGCCCCATGCTGTGGTAGCCAAGCATATTTATCGCACGATTTTGCAGCCCTATGTGAA
>JAGMBH010000132.1 GCA_023129815.1 Dehalococcoidia bacterium | reverse complement strand
ATTGGCCCCGGAAGGGTGCTCTGTGGTTTAATTAAACGAATCGATCCAAGAGTACAGATTTTCAACATCTCAGGAATTGAGGATGTCACACAGCTAGAAAATTCAGCCACATCCAACTAACTATGGGTTTAAGGCGAAAGGCGCGAGTCACTGCTCTTCAGATACTCTATGAGCTCGATTGCACAGAACATGGAGCAAAAGAAGCTTTAGCTCGTTTAGCCACTGAGAAAGCATTACCGCAAGAGGCACTTAGCTTCAGTGAGGAACTTATACAAGGGGTGCTGCAAAATAAATTCAAACTCGATGACATCATTAAGCGCTTTGCACCAGCTTTTCCTATAGAACAAATGTCTGTTATCGATAGAAATATCCTGCGACTTGCCATCTTTGAGATTTTATTTGATAATAACACCCCAATTAAGGTAGCTATAAATGAGGCTGTAGAGCTAGCTAAGGCTTTTGGCAGCGATTCTTCGCCAAGGCTAATTAACGGAGTGTTAGGGTCAATAGTAACTGAATATGGTGCGAAGAAACACAAGCCAGAAAACCTAACAGACCGTTCAAGACACTATTGCTTACCTTTATGACCACGGAATAGAAGATGAGTAACTCTCCTTTTAATAACTTTGCCATGCCGACTTTCAGGAAAATCTGAAAAATTTCACGCAAAGTATTGCCTTTTGCTTAATCTTTGTTTTATAATACTTTCTCGTGCTTAAAAAGGGATAGCTAGAGGGTTTTTACACTAGCTATCCTTTTTTATTGCCCATTTTGGAAAGTGCGGTTTATGTTGAAATGGAAGTGCTAAGCCCTTACAAGGAAGCTACAGAGGTGATGATTGAGGCTGGCGGTGAGCCCCTCAGATTGTGTTACCAATGTGGTATTTGCACCGCCACCTGTCCCTGGAATTTGGTTAGAGGCTTTATTGTTCGCCGTATTATTCATGAAGCTCAGCTTGGGGCGACAGATTTTGGCAGCGAAGAGGTCTGGCTTTGTGCTACTTGTCGGGCTTGTGTCCAGAGGTGCCCTCGCGGTGTAGAGATAATTGATGTTATGAGGGCTGCTCGCCGAGCCGTAGTTAGCTTGGGCATTGGCATTGTCCCCGATGCCCTCAGAATCTCAGCCAAAAATATTGCTGGCGCTGGCAATCCACTTGGTGAAGCCCCGGAAAAGCGAGGTGATTGGGCCAAGGATTTAGGGGTGAAAAAATTCTCGCCGGGCACGGAAATACTTTATTTCCCATGTTGTGTTCCCGCATATGATCCCGATGTTAAAAAGGTATCTCAAGCCACTGCCACTATCCTCAGCAAATTAGGAGTAGATTTTGGCATTCTAGGCAGTGAGGAAAGATGCTGCGGTGAGGCAATCCGCAAGGCTGGATATGAAGATACATTTCACAGCCTGGCTCAGAGCAATATTAATGCCTTCAGTAGCAACGACGTTAAGACTGTAGTGGTCTCCTCACCGCATTGTTACCACACCTTTAAGAATGAGTATCCTGAACTCGGAGGTGAATTCCAAGTAATTCATATCACTCAATACTTAGCCCAGCTTATTGACCAAGGGAGATTAAAGTTTTCTAAGGAAATAAATAAAAGGGTAATTTACTCTGATCCCTGTTATTTAGGACGGCACAATGGCATATACGACGAGCCAAGGAAGGTATTACAAAGTATTCCTGGTGTGGAATTAATTGAATTTCCTGATTCTCGTGAGGATAGTCTTTGTTGTGGTGGCGGTGGCGGCAGAATCTGGATGGAGACCGTGAAGGGAGAGAGATTTTCTGATATAAGGGTGGAGCAAGCTCTAGAGAAGGGCGCAGATATAATAGCTGTGGCTTGCCCTTACTGCTTCCTCAACTATAGGGATAGCGTGCTCACTATGGACAAGGCAGAGGTTATTGAGGTTAAAGATGTCTCGGAGCTTGTTGCTGAAGCAATGTAGCCAAGAGAGAGGGATGAAATGGAAGAGGTAAAGATTGGTGTTTATGTTTGCCATTGTGGATTAAATATTGCCGGCACGGTAGATGTAGAAGAGGTAGCTAAGTATGCAGCAACCTTACCTTCGGTGGTGGTGTCCCGTGACTACAGGTATATGTGCTCTGATCCGGGGCAGGATCTGATCAAAAATGATATTAAAGAGTATGGACTTAATCGAGCTGTGGTTGCTTCCTGCTCCCCAAGGATGCACGAACTCACCTTCCGCAATGCTTGCCAAGAGGGGGGGCTAAATCCTTATCTCTATGAGCATGCCAATATCAGGGAACACTGTTCCTGGGTTCACGATGATAAGAAGATAAATACTGAAAAGGCTAAAGATTTGGTAAGAGCGGCAGTAAGGCGAGTTTACCATCATGAGCCTTTAGAGGTTAAGGAGGCGCCGGTTAACCCTAACGTCTTGGTTGTCGGTGGAGGCATTGCCGGAATTCAGGCTGCTTTGGACATCGCCAACGGTGAAAAGAGGGTCTATCTCGTGGAGCGGGAACCTAGTATTGGTGGGCACATGATTCAGCTTGATAGGACCTTCCCTACTTTAGACTGCTCTGAATGCATTCTTACCCCAAAGATGGCTGATGTGGGGCACCATCCTTTCATCGAGCTTCTAGCCTATAGTGAAGTGGAGGAGGTTTCCGGATCCATAGGCCAATTTAAGGTCAAGGTGAGAAAGAAAGCTAGACATATAGATGAGAGTAAATGCGTCGGCTGTGGAATTTGTGAGGAGAAATGCCCTTGGAAAGTGCCAAGTGAGTTCGAGATGGGCTTGGCAATGAGAAAGGCGATTTATATTCCCTTTGCCCAAGCTATCCCCAATCTAGTAACAGTAGACCCAGATCTCTGTGTCTATATTCAATCAAATGGGAAGAAATGTGGAGCTTGTATAAAGTTCTGTGAAGCGAAAGCCATAACCCCTGAGACTCTTCTTAATCAAACCGACCAAATCATTGAGCTTGAGGTGGGCTCGATCATTGTTGCCACCGGCTATGACCAATTTGATCCCTCTGTTATACCTCAATATGGATATGGAAAGTATGACAACGTGTTAACGGGACTTCAATTTGAGAGGATGACCTGTGCTGCGGGGCCGACTGGTGGCAAAGTTCTATTGAAAGATGGCAGAGAACCAGAGAGTGTGACTATCATACACTGCGTTGGCAGTCGAGACCAGAATTACCATGAGTATTGCTCCCGAGTTTGTTGCATGTATGGTCTCAAATATGCCCACTTAATAAAAGAGTTTACTAAAGCCGATGTGTATGAATTTTATATTGATATGCGCTGCTTTGGAGAGGGGTATGAGGAATTCTATAAACGTCTTTCCGAAGAGGGGGTCAATTTCATTCGAGGCAAAGTAGCTAAAGTTACTGACCAAGCCGTAACTGAGGAAGAAAAGGGGAGGTTAATCGTAGTTGCTGAGGATACACTTCTAGGAAGGCTGATACGAGTTCCCGCAGATATGGTTATCCTATGTGCTGCTCTGGAGGCGAGGGCCGATGCTGACAAGGTTGCTAGCCTCTTTACCCTCAATCGGAGGGCAGACGGCTTTTTCCTGGAGAGGCATGTTAAGCTTGACCCTGTGGCTACGCCAACTGACGGAGTTTTTATCGCCGGCTGTTGCGAGGGACCAAGAGACATACCCGATACTGTAGCTCAAGCTGAAGCAACAGCAGCTAAAGCCCTATCCCTAATAAGCAAAGGCAAAATCACACTTGAATCCGCCATAGCTAATGTAGATGAGACTCGATGTTTAGGTTGTGGACGATGTGAAGAGATATGCACTTTCCACGCCCCTAAAGTCATTAGCAAGAACGGAGTCATGGTTTCTGAGATAAATGAGACCTTGTGCAAAGGCTGTGGCGCTTGTGCTGTTGTCTGTCCCACAGGGGCAATGTTGATTAGGCATTATAAGCCTGAGCAAATATTAAACCAGGTCGCTGCTTTAACAGAGGTGTTGTAATGGCTGAATTTGAACCTCAGATTATTGCCTTTACCTGCAATTGGTGTACCTATGCTGCAGCCGATTTAGCTGGCACGAGCCGCATTCATTACCCAGCAAATGTCAGGATTGTGAGGGTAATGTGCAGCGGCATGGTAAACCCTATGTATGTCTTTAAAGCCTTTGAGGGTGGTGCCGACGGAGTCATAGTCGCTGGGTGTAACTATACAGACTGCCATTACATCGATGGTCCGGTGAAGTGCGATACCATGTTTGCCAGGCTAAAGAAGATGGTCCTCATACTTGGCTTAGAGGAGGAGAGGTTAAGGCGTGAGATGATTTCCACCTCTGAGGGAGTAATATTTGCTCGAGTAGTTGAGGAGATGGTGGAGCAACTCAAGAAATTAGGCCCTTCACCTTTTAAAATTAAAATGGAGACTCTGGCGTGAATTTAGAGGATATTATTCAAGAAACTAAGACCTACTATTGTTTGGAGTGTGGCAAGTGTTCCAGCCTATGCCCTATTTCAAGGTATGATCCCCAGTATTCGCCACGAGTGATGGTGGAGAATGCCTTGCTTGGACTCGAAGATGAGATAGTTTACAATAAAAAGCTCTTTTCCTGCCTTACATGCTATACCTGCCAGCTCAAATGCCCCTCTGATGTAGATTATCCTTTATTCATTCAGAAAGCACGGGTTTTAGCCACAGCAGCAGGGCAACATGGTGATTATGCCCATTCAGGCACCTTGCAATCCATTGCCATGCTTATGGCAAGGTCGCCACTTAAGCAAAATAGATTGGAGTGGCTTAAGAAGGATGGGTATCGCACTTCAGAGAAGAGCGACGTCATGTTATTCATTGGCTGCTCCCCCTATTTCGAGCCCGTTTTTGAGGACATCCCGATGAGAACGCTAAACATCGCCGAGGCAAGCCTGAAGGTTCTCAATTCTCTAGGGATAGAGCCTTTGGTGCATCCTGATGAGAGATGCTGTGGGCATGATGCTCTGTGGGTGGGAGATGTGGAGACTTTCAAGAAGCTAGCAGAGCACAATGCTGCCATTATAAAGGAAAGCGGTGTAAAGAAAGTTATTTTCTTCTGCCCTGAGTGTTATCGCACCTTTAAATTGGATTATCCCAATTATGTCAAACTAGATTGCGAGGTTATGCATATTTCCGAACTTTTGGCTCAGAGGCTGGAAACAGAGGGCTTACGCTTTAACGAAGTCAAAAAGAAAGTCACTTACCAAGACCCTTGCCGCTTAGGAAGACATTTGGGGATTTACGATGCTCCGAGGAAAGTGCTACAGGCTATCCCTGGGATAGAGCTCGTGGAAATGGAACATAATAGAGAGGAATCCATCTGCTGTGGCACGAGCTGTTTTACCAATTGCGATTCATATTCCAAGCAGATAAGGGTGGAGAGGCTGCTTGAAGCTAAAGCCACTGGGGCGGAGACCTTAATCACCTCTTGCCCCAAATGTCAAACCCATTTCAGATGCGCTATGGTGAACAAGGGTGAGGAGAAAGGCCCTGATATAGAAATAGAGCTTATGGATTTGGTTAATCTGGTAGCAACTTCCCTAGGAGGCTAAGAATGAATGGGCAAAATGGACATAAATCAGTCTTAGTGATTGGTGGTGGCATTGCCGGCATTCAAGCCTCGCTCGACTTAGCTAATATGGGTTTTAAAGTTTATCTGGTGGAAAAGTCACCTAGCATTGGGGGGAGGATGGCACAGCTAGATAAGACCTTTCCCACTAATGATTGTGCCATGTGCATTCTTGCCCCTAGGATGATAGAAGCGAACTCTCACTCTAATATAGACCTTTATACTTATTCTGAAGTGGAGGATGTCTCCGGAGAGGTTAGCGACTTCAAAGTCAAGATAAAGAGGAATTCACCTTTTGTTGATTGGAGTAAATGCACTGGATGTGGTCTCTGCGAGGAGGGATGCCCTGTTATCCTGCCCAAGGAATTTGACCAAGGACTTGGGAAAAGAAAAGCTATCTTTATCCCCTTCCCTCAGGCTGTTCCCAAGAAATATACCATTGATAAGAGGGAGGAGAGGCCATGTAAAGCAGCCTGCATGGATGCTTGCCCTGCTCATACTAATGTGCTGGGTTATATCAAGCTAATTGCCGAAGGGGAGTTTCAAGAGGCTTATAAGCTTATCAGGGATACAAATCCTCTTCCGGCATCCGTTGGTCGAGTTTGCTACGCTCCCTGTGAGGAAGCTTGTAATCGAGGGCAGCTTGACGAGCCTATGGCTATCCGCGACCTTAAGAGATTTGCTGCCGACCAAGTGGATATTGAGGAGCTTGAAGTTCCGCCTATTACCAAAACCGATAAGAAGGTAGCAATTGTAGGCTCAGGCCCTGCAGGTCTCGCTGCTGCCAATGACCTTGCCTTGAAAGGGCATGATGTGACTATCTTTGAGGCTCTTCCCAAACCTGGAGGTATGCTTCGCGTCGGCATCCCTG
Organism: Dehalococcoidia bacterium; assembly: GCA_023129815.1. Classification (GTDB taxonomy): domain Bacteria; phylum Chloroflexota; class Dehalococcoidia; order GIF9; family AB-539-J10; genus 20-14-all-45-10. Next base: position 1,859 of record JAGMBH010000132.1, on the reverse strand, counting down.
AATACCGCCTTCCAAAAGAGATTTTGCGGAAGGAGATAGGCTACATCCAGAAGCTTGGTGTAGAGATAAGAACAGGGGTTCAGGTCGGCAAAGATATTGCGCTGGAAGAATTAAGGGGAAACTATGATGCCCTTTTTATTGCCGCTGGAGCTCACGGTGGGATGAGACTCAGGGTGGAGGGGGAGGAGCTTCCTGGGGTGATAGAAGGGATAAGATTCCTGCGCGCGGTGAACCTTGGTGAGAAGGTAGAGGTAGGGAAGAAGACAGCAGTGATTGGCGGAGGGAATACCGCTGTAGACTGTGCTAGAACAGCAAAGCGCCTTGGAGCAGAAGAGGTAAAAATAGTGTATCGTCGTTCCCGAAGTGAAATGCCAGCTTCCGCAGAAGAAACAGCAGCAGTGGAGGAGGAAGGGATACCAATTGAATTTCTAACCACTCCAACCCGCTTCTTTCCAGAAAACGGGAAACTTGCCAAGATGGAGTGCATAAGGATGAAGCTTGGGGAGCCAGATGCCAGTGGTCGTCCTCGACCCATCCCTATCGAGGGCTCCGAGTTTACTACTTCAGTGGATACGGTGATTGCCGCTCTTGGCCAGGCTCCGGAAACGGAATTCGTTAAGGAGCTCGGGGTCTCGCTCTCCAAGAGAGGCATGATAGAAATTGATCCTGAGACCGGGGCGACTAACATTGAGGGAGTCTTCGCCGGGGGGGATGTAGTTACCGGACCTGCTTTCGTGATTGATGCCATAGCAGCAGGAAAAAGGGCGGCTCGCTCCATAGATCGGCATTTGAAAGGAGAGCCTATTGAGGTTAAAGAGGAGGAAAAAGAGCCGGAGAAGCTCTCTGAGGAGGAGGTTGAGGATAGGAAGAAACGCTTCCCCTCCCAAAAACGGGTGAAGCTGAGAGATGAGCCTATCGGGGAGAGAATAAAGGACTTTCGTGAGGTTTCTTTAGGTTATACCGTGGAAGAGGCCATAGAGGAGGCTTCACGCTGCCTTGCAGGACAAATAGAAGGGTGCATCGAGTGTCATGAATGCGCGAAGCGATGCGAGGCAAATGCGATAGCTTACACGATGCAAGACGAACACATCGAAATCGATGTCGGTGCGATAATCCTCGCCACAGGCCTTGACCTCTACGATGTCTCACCATTAACGGAATATGGCTATGGAAAGATAAAGAATGTCGTCACCGCGATAGAATTTGAGAGATTAACTGCAGCATCAGGACCCACTTTCGGAGAGCTCAAGCGCCCTTCGGACGGAAAGATTCCCCATGCTATAGCCTTCATTCAGTGTGTTGGCTCTCGTGATTTCAAACACAAAGCATACTGCTCCAGTGTCTGCTGCATGCATGCTACCAAGGAGGCGATACTAGCCTACGAACATCATCCAGGGACAAAGTCCACCATCTTCTATATGGACTTAAGGGCTGTAGGCAAAAGATTCCAAGAATATGTCACCAGGGCGAAAGAGGAGTACAACGTGACCTATATCAGGGGTCGTCCTGGTAGGGTCGCGGTCAACCCGGAAAACCAAAATCCCATCGTGTGGTATGAGGATACCACTACTGCGGAAACAAAGAATATGGAGGTAGATTTAGTGGTTCTTTGTCAGGCGATGACCCCCCGAGGCAGCAAGGAATTAGCAGAGATGCTAGGCATAGAGCTAAATGAATATGGCTTTGTAGAGGTTCCTGATAAATTGTCCCACCCAGTAGATAGCACCAGACCGGGAATATTTGCCTGTGGCTATGTTCACAGCCCCAGGGATATCCCAGACTCTGTAACACAAGGGTCAGGGGCAGCAGCTAGAGCAGCCGAGGTCATAGCAGGAGGTAGTTGACGTGGAACAGGCTCG
>JAGMBH010000131.1 GCA_023129815.1 Dehalococcoidia bacterium | reverse complement strand
AGGTAGTGGAATATGTCAAGGGACTCCCCAACGTAGTGCATGCCGAGCGCAATTTATTTACTTGCTCTGAGGAAGGAATCTCGGCAATAAAGAAAGCAATCCCGGAGTATAGCTTGAATCGGGTTATAGTAGCCTCTTGCACCCCGAGAACTCATGAGCCACTATTCAGGGCTGCCTGTGAGGAAGCAGGCTTGAATAAATATCTCTTCGAATTTGTCAATATAAGAGACCAGTGCTCTTGGGTGCATATGCGTGAGCCAGGGAAAGCAACCGAAAAGGCTAAAGAGCTCATCAAGATGGGGGTAGCCAAGGCAAGGCTTCTCCAGCCACTGGAGGAGATTGAGATCCCGGTGATTCCCTCATGCTTAGTCATGGGCGGCGGCGTGGTTGGGATAAGTGCTGCCTTGAATCTAGCTGAGCAAGGCTTTGAGGTTCATCTAGTGGAGAAAGAAGGAGAACTTGGGGGTACTTTGTTGGATGTGTATAAACTCTTCACTACAAATGAAGAGGCGAGTAAATTACTGGGACCACTTGTCCAAAAGGTAAAGGACCACAGCAAGATCAAGGCCCATCTCTCCACCAAGGTAAAGGATGTGAGCGGGTTTATAGGGAACTTCGATGCTACTTTAGACGAGGATGGGAAGGAGAGCAAGCTCAAAGTTGGCACCATCATTGTTGCCATTGGCGCTGAGGAACTAAAACCACTAGGTCAGTATGGTTATGGCAACTTTCCCAACGTCATCACCCAACTTGAGCTAGAACAGAGGATGAAGAAAGAGGGGGTTGCTGGGCAAAATATAGTGATGATCAACTGTGTTGGGGCAAGAGTTCCTGAGCGAACGTATTGCAGCAGATTCTGTTGCATGACAGCAGTCAAGAATGCTACCTTAATTAAGGAAAATAATCCTACTTCTAAGGTCTGGCTCCTTCACCGCGATTTAATGGCTTATGGGGTAGAGTTTGAAAACTATTATCGCAAATCCATGGAGCAAGGTGTTAGATTTATAAGATATGAACTGGAAAAGCCGCCCCGAGTCATCGGGAATGGGAAGGCTGAGAAGGTGAAAGTATGGCACCAGTTGCGGGGCAGAGAGGTGGAGCTTCCTACGGATATGGTGGTACTTACCACTCCCTTAATTCCTCGAGCCGACAACGAGGAAATCTCCAAGATGCTTAAAGTCCCTTTGAGTGAGCAAGGGTTCTTCCTTGAGGCACATCTTAAATTGATGCCAGTTGAATTTGCCACCGATGGCATCTACCTTTGTGGCTCTGCCAGGTGGCCAACAGACATTGCTGAGGGTGTTTGTCAGGCTTATGCTGCTGCCGCAAAAGCAGCAATTCCCATGAGAAGGGGCTATGTGAAACCTGAGGCGATAACCGCCTTGGTTGATGAGGATAAGTGCTCAGGCTGTGGGATTTGTGAACCTTTATGCCCCTTTAGAGCCATTGAGCTTCAGTCTCGAGATGGTAAAAGGGTGTCTCATGTCAGTGAAGCCGTATGCAAAGGTTGCGGCACCTGTGGTGCTGCCTGCCCCTCCAGAGCGATTACCATGAACCATTTTAGAGATGTGGAAATTCTAGCCCAGATAGAAGCTTTGTTTAGTAAATCTAATTAGAGAAAGGAGGTAACAGAGAGTGCCTTTTAATCCACCACAAAGGATGACCTTAATGGCAGGAAACATAAGTGTCTATAAGGCGAAACTGCCGGTATTTCAATTACTTCTCTGTGGATTTATGGCAGGGCTTTACATCGCTATGGGGGCAGCATTGTGCACTATGTGTGGCACTGGTTTTTTAAAAGGAGCTAATTACCATGGAGGAGTTTGAGCCGAAAATAATCGCATTTTTATGCAATTGGTGCTCCTATGCTGGCGCTGATTTAGCCGGTACCTCGCGGATTCAGTATGCTCCTAATGTGCGGGTAATTCGAGTTATGTGCAGCGGGCGGGTTGATCCTACCTTTGTAATTAAAGCCCTCAGAGCCGGGGCAGATGGTGTATTGATTGGCGGTTGCCATTTTGGCGACTGCCACTATATAGAAGGAAACTATAAAACGGCTCGGCGTGTTGCTTTACTGAAAAAGCTGCTTGGGCAACTAGGGATTGAAGAGGAACGAGTGTGGCTGGAATGGATATCTGCTGCCGAAGGAAGCCACTTTGCCCAGGTCATTAACGACATAACAGCCAAGGTAAAAGAGCTGGGACCTTTTGCCCGTCAAAATAATAGCTAGGAGGCGTAACATGGTTAAGCTTAAGTTGGCTCTCTACTGGGCAGCTACTTGTGGTGGCTGCGATGTAGCTGTTCTAGACACAAATGAAAAGATACTTGATATAGTTAATATTGCTGATATCGTGTTTTGGCCTATAGCTATGGACTTTAAACGCCATCACGTTGAGGCTATGGAGGATAAAAGTATTGATGTCTGCTTATTCAATGGGGCAGTGAGGAACTCTGAGCTAGAGGATATGGCTAAGCTGCTTCGAGCCAAATCGAAAACGATGGTCGCCTTTGGCTCCTGCGCCTGCTTCGGTGGCATACCATCACTAGCTAACCTCACCAACCGAAGTGAGATATTCGAGCGCGCCTATGTAGAGGCGCCATCTAATGTTAATCCCGAGAGGGTTTTCCCAAAAACTAAGACCGCGGTCAGCGAGGGAGAACTAGAGCTCCCCGAATTCTATGATACTGTACTGGCTTTGGGGCAAGTGGTACCGGTGGAATACTTCGTTCCTGGCTGCCCACCACCGGTAGACCTCATACTCAAGGTGGTGGATGCCCTGGCTACAAATCAATTGCCACCGCCAGGCGCTACTATAGCTGCAGAGAAGACCCTTTGCGATGAGTGCCCTCGCAAAAAAGAGGAGAAGAGAATTACCAAAATCTATCGCCCTCACGAGATCATCCCCGACCCCGAGAGATGTCTTTTGGAACAGGGGATAATCTGCATGGGTCCAGCCACCAGAGGAGGTTGCGGTGCCAGGTGCATTGAGGCAAATATGCCCTGCCGTGGCTGCTTCGGACCACCAGCGGGCGTTTATGACCAAGGAGCAAAGATGCTCAGTGCCCTAGCTTCTATTTACGATGTGAAGGACGAGAAGGAGATCGCCAGAATGGTGGAGGAGATAATCGATCCGGCGGGCACCTTTTACCGCTTTGGAATGTCTACTTCACTTTTGCAAAGAAAAAGAATGTAGGAGTAACAGATGAGAAAAATAACTATTGACCCGATAACCAGACTTGAAGGGCACGGCAAGATAGAAATCTTTCTTGACGAAGAAGGTAATGTAGCTAATGCTTATTTGCAGATCCCGGAGCTTCGTGGTTTTGAGAAATTCTGCGAGGGGCGCCCAGTGGAGGAGTTGCCACGGATAACACCAAGAATTTGTGGTGTCTGCCCCTCAGCACACCATATGGCTTCCACCAAGGCTACCGATGCCGTATACCACGTTGACCCCCCATTAGCAGCCAAGAAGCTCAGGGAACTCTTCTACTGTGCCCATATGATTCACTCCCATATAGCTCACTTCTACGTCTTGGCTGGCCCTGATTTCATCCCGGGCTATGATGCTCCACCAGAGGAGCGGAATATCTTAGGGCTTATTAAGAAGGTGGGGCTAGAGGTCGGCAGCGAGGTGATAAAGCACAGGGCTTATGCCCAAGATATCCAAGCAACCATTGGTGGCAAGGCAACACACCCTGTCTGTGGACTCCCCGGTGGGATGAGCCGAGTTATAACTGAGGAGGAAAGAAAAGATTTTGAGGAGAAGGCAAAATCGCTTGTTGAGTTTGGCAAGTTTGGGCTGAAGCTGTTCGATGAGCAGGTATTAGCCAATAAAAAATACCTCGATTTAATCACCGGCGATGTCTACTTTATGAAGAGCTATTATATGGGCATGGTAGATGCTAATAACAAAGTGAACTTCTATGATGGAGACATCAGGGTAGTGGATGAAGATGGCAAGGAGGTAGCCAAGTTTAAAGCTCCTGAATATCTGGATTATATCTCAGAGCGCACCGAGCCCTGGTCTTACCTCAAGTTCCCCTACCTGAAGAAGGTTGGCTGGAGGGGAATGGTTGAGGGAAAGGATAGTGGCATCTATCGAGTGAATTCCTTAGCTCGGCTCAACGTCGCTGATGGCATGGCAACACCTTTGGCTCAGGAGGCATATGAGAAATTTTATCAAACCCTTGGCGGCAAGCCAGTTCATGCCACCTTAGCCTTCCACTGGGCAAGGCTTATTGAAATCCTCTATGCTGCAGAGCGCCTTCTAGAACTAGCCAAGGATAAAGAAGTAACAGACACCAATATTCGCACCATTCCCACCGCTATCCCAGATGAAGGTGTGGGTGTGGTGGAAGCACCCCGAGGCACTTTATATCACCACTACCAGACGGACGAGAGGGGCATCATTCAAAAGGTAAACCTGATTGTAGCTACGGTGCAGAATAACCCGGCAATGAACATGTCGGTGAAGAAAGCTGCGCAGGGAGTTATCGAGAAAGGGAAAGAAATTAGCGAGCCTCTTTTGAATA
>JAGMBH010000130.1 GCA_023129815.1 Dehalococcoidia bacterium | reverse complement strand
TCACTTCGTTCAGGGTGACAAAGGGCGGCTGTCATTGCGAGGCATTTCAGTGTCGAAGCAATCTCCTATTTGGTTTCTTTTTTGTGGGATTGCTTCGCTTCGCTCGCAATGACACAAAAACTAGCCAGTCTGTGTCTCAACCATAAAGCGAAAGATTCCCTTATACTTTAAAGTGTCGCCCATCTATCTGAACGAGCTCAGGCATCTGTCGCAGAATATCAGACGCTCTGGATACCATTACTGTAGTTTCGCAAAAGAGGTGAGGGTAAAAAAGAAATGGTTCTCACATATACAATGCCTCTACCACCTGATAAAATTCTCGAGGAGCGGAGAGGAATTCTACCTGCTTTCTATCATGGTGGAGCTGATGGGATTCGAACCCACTACCTTTTGACTGCCAGTCAAACGCTCTCCCAATTGAGCTACAGCCCCACTTTTAAAAAACTATAGCAAGAAATCTTAGAAAACTCAAGCTAGAAACTTAGCCCCAGCCACTGCAATATAGACCGCAAGCCAAAGTATCCCAGATAAGCCAGAACCATGCTTTTGATTGTCCTCCCGGCCCAAGTCAAGAGGAAAAACCTGGTTAGACTAAAGCGAAGCATGCCCATAAACACAGCAAAGGGATAATAAATGGGATTGACAACTGATGCCATAAGGAAAACACTCTTAGAACCATGGCGATGTAGGATATTGGTAAAGCGAGTATAAAGAGCACTGTTGTTATCTCGCAATAACCCCCTGCCACCGTAGCCAGTGAAATAAGCACCCACAGCACCTATAGTTTCGCCAATTCCAGCTACAGCGCCCACTATCGCCGGATTTAACACCCCGCCTAAGGTGAATGTAACTAAGATACTAAATCCAGGGACAGCTAGGGTCCCACTAGCAAGCGTGTTGATGATAAAGCAACCAAGATAACCCCAGCGTCTTATCTCACCCAGATAGCCTCGATGCTGAACAATGATAATACAGAGAACTATAGTAACTGTAAGGGATAAACCGCTGATTAAGGCCTCCCGTGTAGTTGGTTTTCTTTTCACGACTAATATTATATCCTGGCCTCAGTAGCTTTTGTAGTGGTAAAGCTTAGGTTATCTCCTTCTACACCGATAGCTATGGTGTCTCCTTCTTTAGACTCACCCTTTAATATTTTGGTTGACAGTGGATTTTCCACATATCTTTGGATAGCCCGACGTAGGGGGCGAGCCCCATATACTGGGTCATAGCCTCTTTTTACCAGCCAAGCTTTGGCTTCAGGACCGATCTCGATCTTGATATTCCGTTCAGCCAACCTCTGCTCTACCTCTCGAACAAGCAAGTCAACAATGCTCTTCAAGTTCTCCTCGGTCAAAGGATGAAATATAATGGCGTCATCTATTCTGTTAAGCAACTCAGGGCGAAAAGTTTGTTTCAAAGCACTTTCTATGGTTTTCCTCATTCTTTGTTCATCTGCTTCGTCCCTATGGTGAAAGCCAATAGCCTGGCGCTGGAATTCCTCGCTGCCCAAGTTGCTGGTCATAATCACCACTGTGTTTTTGAAATCCACGGTTCTGCCATGCCCATCGGTAAGCCTGCCGTCCTCTAATAGCTGTAAAAGTATGTTAAATACCTCAGTATGTGCCTTCTCTACCTCATCGAAGAGGATAACTCGGTAAGGGCGACGCCTCACCGCCTCAGTTAACTGACCACCTTCTTCATACCCTACATAGCCAGGTGGTGCGCCAATGAGGCGAGATACGGTATGTTTTTCCATATATTCTGACATGTCCAATCTCACCATGGCCTCTTCATCATCAAAGAGGAATTGTGCCAAAGCTCGAGCCAGCTCTGTCTTGCCTACGCCAGTGGGACCGAGAAAAATAAAACTACCAATGGGGCGCTTAGGATCCTTAAGTCCAGCTCGGCCCCGTCGGATAGCTTCGGAAATGGCTGCCACCGCCTCCTCCTGATCCACTATTCTCTGGTGAAGCCTCTCTTCCATGTGAACCAATTTGTCACTTTCACCTTCAAGCATTCGAGAGACAGGGATGCCTGTCCATTGGGAAACTAGCTGAGCAACATCCTCCTCGTCCACCACACCGTCAATTTTCCCTTCCTGCTGCCACTGAAGTTTGGCATTATTGTATTCCTGTTCTAACCTCAATCTTTCTGCTTTCAGCTCCGCTGCCCTTTGGTAGGCTCTCCGTTGTGAAGCAGCTTCTTCCTCATCACGCAAATGCTTTATCTCCCGGTCTAGTTTTTTAACTTCCTCTGGGGCACTTTCCATGTCAATGCGTAGTTTGCTGGCGGCTTCATCGATTAGGTCAACGGCCTTATCAGGCAAGAATCTATCGGAGATATATCTCTGGCTTAGCTTGGCAGCAGCAGCTAGAGCTAAATCATCGATTTTTATCTTATGATGGGCTTCATATCTGGGGCGGAGTCCTCGAAGCATCTCTATGGTTGCTTCTACACTGGGTTCGCCAATGAAGACAGGCTGGAACCTCCTTGCCAATGCTGCGTCCTTCTCAATGCGTTTTCGATATTCATCAAGAGTGGTAGCTCCGATACATTGAAGTTCACCACGAGCCAACGCTGGCTTAAGCATATTGCTGGCATCAACTGCTCCCTCAGCAGCCCCGGCTCCTACTACGGTATGAAGCTCGTCAATAAACAGAATGACTTCTCCACTCGCCTGACGGACTTCGTCTAAGACCGCTTTTAGCCTCTCTTCAAATTCCCCTCGGAATTTGCTCCCTGCCACCAGCGCTCCCATGTCCAAGGCAACCACCCTTTTCTCTTTGAGGGAGTCGGGGGCATCCCCAGCCACAATCTTCTGGGCTAATCCTTCGGCAATTGCTGTCTTGCCTACGCCGGCATCACCAATAAGCACAGGGTTATTCTTGGTGCGGCGTGAGAGTATCTGTATTACACGCTTGACTTCCTTCTCCCGGCCAATTACCGGATCGAGTTTACCTTGACGAGCTAGCTCGGTGAGGTCATGTCCATATTTTTCCAGAGAGCGATATTTGCTTTCCGCATGTTGGTCAGTAACCCGATGAGCACCACGAATTTTGCGCAAAGCTTGGTAAATCCTTTCTTGGTTGAGGCCAAATTCGGCTAGGATTGCCGTGGCTTCGCCTCTGCCTTCGGCAGCAATGGCAATGAGCAGATGTTCCGTGCTGATGAACTCATCCTTAAGCCTGTCAGCCTCCTGGCGAGCATTCTGCATAAGCTGGGAAATTCGTGGTGTAGCATAAATTTGCGTTCCCTCATAAGCTACCGTGGGGTAGCTTTGCAGCGTCGCCTCCACTCGCCTTTTCATTGCCTCAACATCCACACCTAGTTCTCGTAATATGTCTATAGTTACCCCCCCTTGTTGCTCCAGCAAAGCTAATAAGACATGCTCCACATCCCATTGATTGTGGTGATAGCGGCGGACTAACTCCTGTGATGCCGCTAAAACCTCTTGGGCTTGCTCGGTAAATTTCTCCGGTGTCATGGTTCTATTCCTCCTGATATACTTTATCTCGCTTAATTTCTTCCATCCCTTTTATATTATAAACATTTTTAAGGGCTTGGCATAATGTTTATTAGCTGTGCGAGCAGGGCTACCCAGGAAAATAGAAGAAGGTGTTTAGAAATGTAGTGCGAGGTTTTAGCCCTGTGTAGTAGCGAGGATTACTACACAGGGTAGCCTTGTGCACGACCCTAAAGGGTCGCACTACGAGAATCATGGGGTGAAGGTTATTAAAACTGGATGAGGCAAGTCTAGTTTTCAATCTGAGGCAAAATTAAACAGCCTCTAGAAAGGAGGGAAGTGATGTAGATAGCGATAGAAAGACGGCGACTAAAGAAGAAATGATTAACTGAGAGCCCCACTCTCAGACTTTAGCAATTCAGTGAGCTGCTTCAAAATCCTGGCTATAGCCCCCAAAATATGTCTTTCATACTCATAAGAATAAATGGGTAAAGTTTTGCCCTCGATAGTTTGGCAAGCTGCATATACTTGCGTATAAAAGTTGTCAACAGGGCAGTTTAAGGTCTATACTAAAAGATTGGGGTTAACTAACTATGGCGATAAAACGAGATTATTATGAAGTGTTGGGCGTGCCGCGGAACGCCAGTGATGAGGAAATCAAGAGGACGTTTCGCAAGCTGGCTTTTCAGTACCATCCCGACCACAATAAAAATCCCGGGGCAGAAGATAAATTTAAGGAAATAAATGAGGCTTACCAGATCCTTTCTGACCCGGAGAAAAGGAGTAGTTACGACCGCTATGGTCGAGTAGCTACGGAAGAATGGCATGGTTTTCCTGATTTTGGTGGGCTAGGTGATATTTTCGAATCCTTTTTTGGTGGTTTTGGTGGGAGTCCGTTTGGTAGGACTGCCCAGCGTGCTCCACAAAGGGGGGATAGTCTGCAAACCCACCTCACTCTTTCTTTTGAGGAAGCAGTCTTTGGCTGTCAGAAAGAAGTTGAAATACAGCGTATTGAGAACTGTCCTTCATGCCATGGCATTGGTAGCCAGCCAGGGACAAATCCTCAAACTTGCCCTGAGTGTCGTGGGACAGGACAGGTGAGAAAAGTTCAGCAGAGTATTTTTGGCCGCTTCAGCCACATTACCACCTGCCCCCGTTGTAAAGGCAGCGGCATTATAATCCCCCACCCCTGCTCCCAATGCGGTGGAAAGGGGAGAGTAAAGGTAAAACGCAAGCTAACGGTGGATATTCCAGCCGGTGTGGATGATGGTTATCAAGTGCACCTCGATGGCGAGGGGGATGCTGGCTTGTACGGAGGAGCGCCTGGCGCTCTCTACATTGACCTTTCAGTGAGACCACATAAGTTGTTTTGTAGAGACGGGAGCGATATTCTTTGTGAGTTACCCATTAATTTTGCTCAGGCTACTCTAGGTGATGAGATAGAAGTGCCCTCTTTAGATGGGAAGGCAAGCCTAAGGATACCACCAGGCACACAGAATGGAAGGGTTTTTCGCCTTAAAGGCAAGGGAGTGCCGCAGCTTAATGGCAGGGGGAAGGGTGATCAATTGGTCAAAGTTGTGGTAGTTACTCCGCAACATTTAGATGGGAAGCAACGACGCCTTTTCGAAGAGTTGGCTAAGATATTACCCAAAGCCAAATTACCTTAGGGCATCTAACGAGGGTTGATAGTGGCTCTTTGTTAGCTCACCGAAATCAGCCAGTGCTTCAGTTGCTGGCAAGTTTTCAAAAAGGACTTGATAAATAAGATTGATAATAGGGGTTTCCAAAGTCAACTTCCGTATTATTTGGTGAACTGCCATGGCAGTGTAAACCCCCTCGGCAACCTGTGTCATAGAAGCAGATATTTCCTTCAGAGAGCGACCTTTAGCTAATTCGTAACCAACGTAGTGATTGCGACTCAAGGCGCTAGCACAAGTGGCTATTAAGTCGCCTAAGCCAGCTAAACCGTAAAAGGTGCTGGCCTTAGCTCCCAAGGCTACCCCGAGAGAAATAACTTCAGTCCAGCTCCAAGTGATGAAGGCAGCCTTAGCATTGTCACCCAGGCCCAACCCATCGATCATCCCGGCGCCTAAAGCTACGATATTTTTTAGAGCTCCACCTAACTCTACCCCGATAATATCATCGGTAGTAAGCAGAAGGAATTTAGGCGAATTCATCAGGTCTCGTGCTCTCTCAGCCACAGTTATATCCTGTGCCGCGATTACCGAGGCAGCAGGCAGGCCTTGAGCAATTTCTTTGGCCAGATTGGGACCGGAAAGAACACAAATCTGCTTTCTCAAAGCGGGGGCAATTTCCTCTGCCATTACTTGAGACATCCTCTTACCGCTATCCTCCTCTAATCCCTTAGCAACGCTCATCAATAGCATTGAATTGGTTAAGTAATTCTTAGCCTGAATAACATTTTGCCTCAGTTTTTGTGAAGGAACGGCCCAAATTACCAGATCAGCCCTGTCTAAAGCCTCTTCAATATGGCTGGTAGGGGAGTAGCTACGTGTTTTCTGATTCAGCCCCTCAACCTCGGCTTTGCTGCGCGCCCATAGCTTTACTGCTATCCCTTTATCACTCAGCAAAGAAGCTAAAGTGTTACCCCAGGTAGTATTGCCTATAATGGTAGTTTTAGGCATGGTTTAAGGCTAGCTTTTTTCTTCACCATAATCGGCGTTCTGTGCCCAGCTGTAAGCGCTTTACATTGTCGCGGTGCTGGTAGACAAGCAAGGCTATACCTGCTAAGCCATAAGCTAGATAAACGGGGGGAGAATTATAATTAATAGTTAAGGGTATCAATAAACACCAAGCGGCTAGGGCTCCAAGTATAGAGCCTAAGGACATGTGCCGGCTACGCAATGCCGATATAGCTAGAACTTCGACTCCAAATATAGCTGCCGGAGGATAGATAGCAAGCAATGTGCCAAAATAAGCAGTTACGCCGCGGCCACCTTTAAATTTAGCAAATATAGGCCAGTTATGCCCTGCCACTGCTGCCAGACCAGCCGTAACTTGAGCCATCTGGTGGAGGGGTATGCCGCCGATGGTCAAGGCGCCGCTGTCTATAATTACTCCAGCTAGCACTACTGCTCCAGCAGCTTTAGCCACATCAAGAACTATGGTTAAAATGCCAAACTTGGTCCCTACGGTGCGCATTACATTAGTGGCGCCAGTCTTGCCACTTCCATATTTTCTGACATCAACACCTTTTTTAAGTTTGCCTATGATCAAGCCAAAGGGAATGGAGCCAAGAAGATAGGCAATGACCACCGCAGCAATGAATTTAGCAGTTATCATGTTTTCACCACCTTTGTCCTTCTACTCCTTTTACTGTTAGCCCTGATGAAGATCAGGTGCAAAGGGGAGCCACAAAAACCAAAGCTATGGCGAAGTTTATTCTCCAAGTACCTCTGGTAGGAAAAGTGGACTAAATGTGGGTCATTAACTTGTAGCACGAAAGCTGAAGGTCTGGATTCGTCTTGATAAGCTTGGGCGATGTGCAATCGTTTAGAGCCCATACGAGGCGGGGGGTGACTGTCTACTGCTTGTTTAATAACCATGTTAACTGCTGAGTTCGGTAAACGCTTCTGCCTTTCCTGCCATACCTGCCAAGCTTGGGGTAAGATTCTATCAATATTGTGCCCTAACTTGGCGGAGATGTAAAGAGTGGGCACATAAGGCATAAACCTAAGCCGCTTTTTCATATACTGCTTAAATTGCTGTCTCTGTTCCTGAGGAACGAGGTCCCATTTATTAACCACCAACACCATACCCTTGCCAACTTCTATAATATAGCCAGCGATATGCATATCTTGGGCGGTGATAAATTCGCCAGCATCGATTAGTAATAAGGCGATATCGCATCGGTTAATAGCTTGAACGGCGCGAATCAGGCTGTAGTAGTTAACGCCAGTACCGACCCGGCCGCGTCGTTTGATACCAGCAGTATCAATGAGTAATGCCTTCTTATCATCCCAATGGGCCATAGCATCAAGAGTATCACGAGTAGTCCCTGGAGCCTCATGGACAATGGCTCTCTCATTGCCGAGCAGTGCATTCAGCAATGTTGACTTTCCTACGTTGGGTCGCCCCACAATAGCTAGTTTAGCCTCTTCTGGCTCTACAAAGCTGGTGGTTGATGGGGGGAGAAAGGCTAGCACAGCATCCATAAGCTCGTCTATCCCTCGGTTATGATAGGCACTAATAGCTACGGGTGTACCGATACCTAATCGATAAAAATCAGCCACCGAATCCCCTTGCTTTACAGAATCTATCTTATTTACCGCTAACACTGCGGGCTTGTTGGCAGCACGCAATATATCGGCTATTTCTTCATCCGCGGGAATAAGCCCCTCCTTAGCATCGGTAAGGAAAATAATGACCTCCGCATGGCTGATGGCTGCTTCCACTTGCTGCTTAACCATTTCATCTAAAGTCGTCTGTGGCTTTGCTTGCCAGCCACCGCTATCAACCATGGTTAGCTCTCTCCCCTGCCATGAAACAGGAGCAAGAACGCGATCCCGAGTAGTTCCCGGTAAATCGGCAACGACAGCTAGGCGCTTGCCCGCCAAGCGGTTGAGCAAGGTGGACTTACCTACATTAGTCCGGCCTACAATAGCTATGATTGGTTTTGTCATTTACTTGCTACTCCTGAGTTGGTTGGTAAAAGCAATTTAGCCAACAATGCCTTTTGCAGATGAAGCCTGTTTGCTGCCTGGTCAAAAACCACCGATTGGGGGCTATCTAATAGACGGGCGGAAATTTCCTCACCATGGTGAGCTGGCAAAGGATGCATAAATAAAGCATCTCCTTTGGCCAAAGATAATAGCTTATCGTCTACCTGATAACCAGAAAAGGCGAGACGCCGTTTCTCTGCTTCGGCTTCCTGCCCCATGCTAGTCCACACATCAGTATATACTATGTCGGCCTCTTTGGCTGCCTCACCAGGCTCGGCCGTTAGCTCAATTTGGCTGCCGCTAGAAGTAGCAAGTTCTCGGCTTTGATTCAATACTTGTTTCTTAATTTCATAACCTAGTGGGGAAGCAATGCGGAAATTCATTCCTGTAAGTGAGGCAGCAAGGAGTAAGCTGTGAGCTACATTATTGCCATCGCCGATGAAAGCCAAAGTCAAACCGGCAAGCCTGCCTTTCTTTTCATATATGGTGAGGAGGTCAGAAAGTACCTGACATGGATGTTCCAAATCAGAGAGAGCATTAATTACCGGCACAGAGGAATGCTCGGCCAGAATGAGCAAAGTCTGGTGAGAAAAGGTGCGGGCGGCAATACCATTAACGTAGCGGCTGAGCACCCGCGCTACATCCGGAATCGCTTCTCGCCTGCCTAAGCCTACCTCGTCTGGAGATAGGTAGATAGCGTGCCCGCCTAACTGATGTATGGCTAGGTCGAAGCTAACCCTGGTGCGCAAGGAAGGCTTCTCGAAGAGAAGAGCCAGGGTTTTCCCTGAGAGGAGAGCTTGTACGCCCTTTTGCTTCATACGCAAGGCTTGCTCTATGAGCTGCTCAATCTCCTTGCGGCTGAGGGCGGATACCGAGAGTAAATCTTTCTTCATATGACTTTAGTATATCATGCCCGTTAAGTATCATAGTAGGTAGTTCTTTAGCAGCACCTGTCTGTCATTGTGAGCCCTTTGCTTCCTGTCATTCTGAGCCTGGCGAAGAATCTCACACCGCTCAGGACAGACTCCGCGAAGAGTCTAAAAGAGATTCTTCAGTCCTGAAGGGTAGAATTGACATGGCCCTCTTTGCGCATTTAACCTGCTAATTTGCTAAGCCAGGGTTTGAGAGGGCTACCCTGGCTTATTTTTTGGCAACCATGCCCTCGAAATGCGTCAAAAATGGGGGTTGTGGATGGGTTGTGTAACCCCCAAAATATCACATTTCTTGAAACACCCGCCTAAAATCGCCTCTCAGGGGGACGTCTAAAATATCCTCGCCAACCAGTTGGCTTTAACCAACCAGAGAAAAAACCTCTAGGTAAGGGTGGACCTTCCCAAGGCATCCAGGGTATAAGCTTGTCAGAGAGGGTTGCCTCCCGAACAACTGTAGTGGTTACATCTCTACGGCATTTAGGGCAATATGAATGCTCTACTTCATGCCCAGGATACCATTCTGAGGGAGGATAGCTAACATGCACCAGCCACTTACGACCACAAACATTGCACTTTATAAAATATGTGTAAGTCATCTATCCTATCTTTTCAAGTACTCGGCGATAGCTTTAACTATACGCATCAGGTCAGGCATCCTATCCGGATACAAATACTTACAAGTAGCCCAAACCACCACTATGACCAGTATAATCATTTTCCAATTAATCATTTAACACCTCAATTATCTTTTTCACTCTGGTCCCCTAGCCTGCCTTCTTCTTTTGAAAAACTTAACCAATGGAATAATTATCCAGAAAGCAAGCGGGCCAGCGACCATAAGTGAATAAATGAAGTAGAACACGATGTCGGCGTAGGGAAGTGGCTCTTCTCTTGGCATACCCCCACTATAGTCAATGACGCCGCCAACCCAAAACAGGAGAACGTAACCTGCAAGACCTATTCCGAGTCCAATTAGAAAGTATGTCATAGCTGTGATTATTTTATGTTTCATCTCATCCAGCCTTCCACTTTACCCAGAAGGCATATACCAAGCACACAACTCCCGCTACACTCAACCAAGAGATCATCCCCATAGCAGAGGCTATATCGATATTACTAGCTTCCCGTGATACCCTTAGCCATGTGTAAATAAATGACTTAAGTAAGCTAGAACCTAGCATCACAGCACAGCCAATTACCAAAAAGCGTTCTGCTCGGCTCCCTTTCCGCTTAAGCATGACAACTGCTAGGACAAGGGCAACAACCCAAGCAACTAAATAGGGAATGCTTCCTAAAAGCTGTGGGATAAATACTTCAAAATAACTCACTCCTTCCATAATTTAAATTCCTCTTACTGCCGGGGCAACCAGAACCCCGATTTTCCGAATTTGCTTTGCAAATTCAACAGATTACAGCGGCACTCCAACTTGTAGTCCCTGTCAGGTTCATTAGGTTTTTACACTTTGACCTTCCCTGTCATCTGTAATCAATCTTGCCCCCTACCGAGGTGACCAGACAGGCCCCCAATAATCACCAGGCCCAGCATCAATCAGATCGGTTACACTGTGGCTATCGATATCTACAATGAAGATACTACTCCAGCCTGTCCATTTGCTGCCTCCAGGGCGACAGAATGTACTGCCAGAAAAGAGGATCCTTTTGCCATCGGGTGACCAAGAAGGACTCTGGGCAGAAAAGAGGATCCTTTTGCCATCGGGTGCCAACAAAGGCTCATGATGGCATCCCAACTCCTCATCTGTCAACTTAATTAAATGGCTACCATCGGCGTCCATCACATGGACCTGCTCTTCACCGTATTTGCCGGAGCAAAAAGCAATTTTTCTGCCATCAGGAGACCACGCGGGATCACAATCATGAATATCAGGGCTATTAGTTAAATTGATACTAGTGCCATCCTCAACATCAACAAGGTAAATTTCACCATAACCCCTTTCCCCGATCCTAGAAACATACATGATCTTCTTCCCATCGGGCGACCAACTAATTGGCCCACCTAGTTGTGGGACAGTGGTCAAGAGCCTTTGCTTACTGCCGTCAGCATCCATCATGTAGATATAGTCAGGAGGACCAGACTTCAAAGCAGCAAAGGCAATCTGCCTGCCGTCGGGCGACCATGACGGTCCATACTTGTAAATATCGGGGGTGTCCGTTAATTTTTTGGTCTCACCTGTTTCGACTTCTATCGTGTAAACCTCGGCTATGTAATTATTCGGTGACTGGGGAAATGCGCCTACAACGGCAATCTTAGCACCAGCAGGAGACCAAGAAGGCCCCCCATTCAAGAGGTACCCCATCGTAGAAAGCTTCACCTTGGATAGATTTGTGCCATCGGCATCAGCAATACAGATCTCGCCTTCAAGTCCGCAAAAGGCAATTCTTGTGCCGTCAGGCGACCATTGGAGAAAGTAATGACACTGATCCAGCCTTATCTGGTTACCGCCGTCGGGATCTACGATGTAGGCAAAAGGAATCTGACCAGGCTCTTCAAAATCGGAGACGAAGGCAATTTTCCCTGGCGAGGTTGGACTGCAGCCAGCAGCCAACAAAGGCAAGAGTAACACTGCTACAAAGATAACAAAGCGCTTCATGTCATGAACCTCCTTATTATATAAAATATGTGTAAGTCATCTGCTTCAGTGAGGTAGGCATCACCAGAACCCCCGATATCCTATCTTTTCAAGTACTTGGCGATAGCTTTAACTATACGCCTCAGCTCAGGCATCACTTGAACACACAACCAGATAGCCAGCTCAAGGCTTAGCATATTTGCTTTTCTTATATGCCAAAATAAACAAAACCCCGATAGCGATAGGCAAGAAGATCAGAATTAGCACCTGAAAGACGCCAAAAAGATAAGGAAGTGTGGTAATAAAACTCCAGCTAGCAGGAAGAAGAGCAAGCCCCCAAACTATGAATGCCACAGCAACACCTAGC
The DNA here is from genome assembly GCA_023129815.1 of Dehalococcoidia bacterium. Lineage (GTDB taxonomy): Bacteria > Chloroflexota > Dehalococcoidia > GIF9 > AB-539-J10 > 20-14-all-45-10. The sequence continues at coordinate 2,213 of JAGMBH010000130.1, read as the reverse complement.
TCAGGCCATCGGCCTGGCCGCTTCCAAGCTAGTCCTAACATTATGATCATTATCAGAGCGATAAACAGCGCAACGGATGACATAAAACCATACAAAATTCCAAAACCTCCGGTCAACACAACGGGACACGGTCCCAATGCTACCGACATGTTAACAATGTTCCCTATTATACAGGCGTCATAACACAGTCCCAGAATCCGGGCTATCCAACGTATCCGTTTTATACGCCTCAGCTCAGGCATCGCCTGAACGCAAAGCCAGACGCCCCAAACAACCGCTATGACCAATAAAGCGATACTTACAGATAGCACAATAATCAGTCCCCAATCTAATTCAAAATTAATCATTCAACTACCACTTCATTCCAGCTTTTTTCCTGACGATAAACAGCAGTAGGCATACGAATAGCACCCCGACTGCAAAAAGGACAGCTCGGGTTACTTCTCCCGCCGATATGCGCCAGATAAACACAGGGATACTGAATACCAATAGTAAGATCATCAAATAGCGCACACGCTTGAGCATAAATTCCTTTCCGGTCCTCATCCTGAGCACAACTAAAACTGAAAACATAAGCGCCGAGATTCCAAAGCTAACAGCAAATAAAGTCCGGGTAGAGGCAGTAAGCACACCCTTGTTCTGAAGGTACCAAAGGACCCACATCCAAGCTGGGAGGGCAGCTCCAGCTCTTATAAGCTCCTGCACAATTATCTTTCTCACTCTAATCTTCTAGTCCACTGGCCAAAGAGCTCTTGCATAAATTCTAAGTCGATGGCCGAATGGTGTCAAACTACCTATCGGCCTCTCCCTATTAGTGAGGAGTACCTCCTCGAAAGGAGGCACTCCTTTCGTTTGGTTGCTGGTTTCTAACTAGACCCTAGGCACACGCGATAGCACAAGCAACGCCCTGAGCGCCGGCGCCTCCTCTCGCTTCATAACCAAGGCTTGCTCTATGAGTTGTTCGATTTCCTCAGAGCTAAGGTCAGATGCCGAAAGTAAATCTTTCTTCATATGACTTTAGTATGTCATGCCCGCCAAGTAGCATAATAGAGAGGTCGTTTATCAAGTCCTATCTGTCATTGCGAGCCGAAGGCGTGGCAATCTCGGTGGTGGAGTATTTCCTAGAGATTGCTTCGTCGCTTATGCTCCTCGCAATGACATTGGGAGGTCGAAGGAGAGTCCGCAATGAGGAGAAATGCTATAATTGTTGAGGAGGAAGTCTATGGGAGATTCTTCGGTCGCTTCTCTCCCTCAGAATGACAAGAAACGAGGGATTCAGAATAATGGGAGATAAAGGGCTCAGAGTGGAAGGAAGCAAGAAGAAAGATTTGCTGTTGCTTTTTGATGGTAATGCTTTGGTGCATCGTGCCTTTCACGCCTTGCCTCCACTGACGGTATCTAAAACCGGGGAGATGGTAAATGCTGTTTATGGCTTTGCCAATACATTGCTCAAGGTGCTCGCCGAATTCAAGCCCACTTATTGGGCTGTGGCTTTTGACCGCCCAGTTCCAACTTTCAGACATGAGATGTTCGAGGAGTATAAAGCACAGCGTCCCAAGGCACCAGAGGAACTGAAAAGTCAGATAAAGCGGGTTCATCAGCTAGTAGATGCTTTTCACATTCCTATCTTTGAAATTGACGGCTTTGAGGCTGACGATGTTCTGGGCACCTTAGGCAAGCAGGCTAGTGAACAGGGTAGTGAAACTATCATCGTTACTGGTGACAATGACGTGCTCCAACTTGTGTTGCCGGAGATAAAAGCCCTCATGCCAAGGCGAACCCTTAGTGATACTGTCCTTTATGATGAGGAGGCAGTTAAGCAAAAATATGGCATAAGGCCTGAGCAGATTACTGATTTTAAAGCCTTGGTTGGTGATGTTTCGGATAATATTCCCGGCGTGCCAGGAATTGGCGAAAAAACAGCTACGAAATTAATTCGGCAGTTTGGCAGCCTCGAGGGAATCTATGACAATATTGGAAATGTAATGCCGAGCAAGTTACGAGCAATGCTACGTGAATATCAATCCCAGGCTTTCCAGAGTAAGGAGTTAGTTACCATAGTTAAGGATGTTCCTGTCAACTTGAATTTGGAAGCCTGTCGTGTGAGCACTTATGACCGGAGTGAGGTAGTGGAACTTTTCCGGGAGCTTGAGTTTATTAACTTACTCCCCCGATTGCCACAAGGAATTTGGGAGGGGACAAGCCCCTCCCCT
>JAGMBH010000013.1 GCA_023129815.1 Dehalococcoidia bacterium | reverse complement strand
TCCTCTTATTATAGAATTCTTGCCAATAACGCAACCTTGGTCAATTATCACTGGTCCTTCGATTTGAGCTTGGGGGTGAACTACGCTTTTGCCCCCAAATTCTACTCCACTGTCACCAATATAGCGAGGGAGCAAATCGTGGTTTAGCCTTAAGTATTTCTCTGGAGTTCCTATATCAATCCAGTAAGCCTCAGACGGATAGCCATAAATAGCCTGTCCCCTTTCCAAGGCGGCAGGAAAGACGTTGCGTTCAAAGGTGAAGAAGACTTTAGGAGGAATGTAGTTTAAGATTTCCGGCTCCAGAATGTAAATACCGGCATTAATCATATTAGTAGTTACTTCATCCCGACTTGGCTTTTCTGTGAAGCGCTTAACCCTATTTCCAGCATCCGTTTCTACCACTCCGTAAATAGTAGGATCCTCTACGGGCGTCAAGGCTATGCTTGCGCTAGCTTTCTTCTCGCAGTGCAAATCCATCATGGCGGTTAGATCAATATCCGTGAAGATATCACCATTAAATACGATGAAGGGCTTGTCCAGAAACTTTTCAGCATTCTTCACTGCCCCTGCTGTTCCCATGGGAAAATGTTCCACCGAGTAGGCTATTCTCACACCAAACTTACTGCCGTCGCCAAAATAACTCTGCATCTGTTCAACCTGCTTGCCTAAGGCAATGATAATATCAACAATGCTGTGCTTTTTAAGGTAATTGATAAGATGCTCAAGTAAAGGATGGTTTAGTATGGGGACCATTATTTTAGCTGTGTTACAAGTAAGAGGACGTAATCTAGTTGCTTCCCCACCAGCTAAGATGACAGCTTTCATTAATCCTCAATTTATCTTACCCTAGTATATGTGTCAACTTTCCTGCTGGGTAACATTTGCTAAAGCAACCAGCTTTATGATATCCTTCAAACTAAGTTAGTGTAACCTTAAAAGGCGGAGGTTAACGATATGGGTCAAATGGCTGGGGTTTTCAGTGAAGATGAAGACTTAGCAGATAAACTGGCCACTATATTGGAAGCGTTCCATCCCCAATCCATCACCAAGACCAATCCGGAGGGCAAGGGATATCAATGGCTAATTAACTCTGTAGTTGGAAGTCCAAATGGAAACAAAGTTTTAGCTGAAGTATCTTTGCCCATCGTCAAAAAGCCTCTTCAGCAACCTTACATAGACCCTGAGAGCAATTTAGTATTTATGTATGATGGCAAGTTTTATAACTCTCATGAAGTGGCATCCAGGCTCAAGGAAAACCATTATTTAACAAGCGAAAATGATACTGAGATTATAGCTTGTCTGCTTAAAGAACTACCCGGTAGTCTGGAAGATAAAGTGCGCAGGGCATTAAAGTACTTGGATGGCGATTATGCTTTAGCGGTTAGCAGCCCTGAGCAAACGGTGATAGCCCGAAATTCTCTAGGTACAAAGCCCCTTTATCTTGCTGAAGGCGATGGGCTTTTGTCCTTTGCTTCCAATAAGAAGGCATTATGGCAGATAGGCCTTGACGATGTTATACCTCTTCGAGCTGGCACACTTGCTATATTTGATCAAGAAGGAATAAAGATCAAGAAAGCCTGGCCCATAGAAAAAGGGGAAATCGAAATAGAAAATATGACTCAGGCTGTGGATCGCTATCAGGAGGCAATTTACTCAGCGGTGAAAAAGAGATTAAGTGGCATAGATAAAGTAGGGATACTACTATCAGGAGGTGTAGATAGTTGCTTGTTAGCTAAACTAGTACATGATATCGGTTCTCCAGCCGGAATAAAAATAATTGCTTATACTGCCGGTTTTGCTGACTCTATAGATGTAGACTTTGCCCGAAGGTTTGCAAAAGAGACAGGCCTTAATCATAAAGTGAAAGTATTGAGTGTTGGCGAAGTAGAGGAATATACCTCCAAAGTTATTGAGGCAGTTGAGGAGAGAGATTTTGTCCAGGTTGAAGCTGGCATTGGTGTCTATGCTGCGCTGGACATAGCCATCCAGGATGGGGTTAAGGCTACTTTTTCTGGTCAGGGAGCAGATGAATTATGGGGAGGCTATGTCTGGTATCCTGAAGTTCTAAACCAAGAAGGCCCTCAAGGGCTCTCCCAGAGGATGCGGGAAGACCTTTCCAGAGGTGATATAGAAACTTTAGACCGTGAGAATAAAATAGCTAGGGCACATGGCGCTGAGATGATGTTCCCTTATCTCGATACGAAAGTAGTGATGTTGGCTATGAGTGTAGCACCGCAATTGAAAGTAATCTGTGAAGATGACCACCTAGGGAAACATCCACATCGCCAGCTTGCTCAACGAATAGGCATTTCCGCTGAATATGCTGAGAGGAGCAAAGATGCCGCCCAGCATGGTACTGGTGTTCACAGCGTACTGGATGAAATAGCCAAGAAGAATGGTTTCAATGCAAATAAAGTAAAGAGTATTGGTTACTCGAGCGATAAAATTACCACTGAGAAATTGGGTAGTTCTGAACGATATGGTTATCGATATGCACAAAAATCCCTTTGGCAAGTTCCCCAGAACGTGCAGTTCTTCTTTGACGTGCTAGCATACGAAAAAGGTTTGCTTAACAAGCCTGAAAGGGAAAAGATAAGGTATTTCTTGGATAGGATGAGGTTTCCTTCTTAGAATTTAGCCTAACACACTATATTTATTAAAATCCTCTCGCATGTGGCTTATAAATCTACCTGTATCCACTCTCTTTAGCGGGCTAATAAGCTGAACAGGAGGAGGTTCTTCAGCCTCTTTAAGAATTTGTTGCTTAATTAACTCTGCTAAAATCGCCTGCTTTGTTTTCTCTCCACAAAGAGGTGAGTGATAAATGGTGCTCATGGCCGATAATAGCATCCCCTGAAGGTGCTCATCGCCTTTTTCCTCATGCAGATGAGGGTTTCTGGTCTCAATTTGAAATATATCTATCCCCTGCTCCATCGCCTTAAGATTCTTTGTGGGCAAGATACCACCAAAATCCTCGAAGATGGACACTAATTCCTGGGGTTCTACAGCATATCCAGAGGCATAAGGCAAAATCTCTGCCAACTTCATACTCATGGCATGCTCCCCAGCATTACCTGTTTTCACAACCTCGGTTTCAAACCCTGTCTTGGTAGATATCAGGTCATTCAAGTATTTATTGGTAACCTCCGATACCCTTCCCCATTTCTTGAAGAATAACCCACCTGAAATCTTGGGCTTATACTGCCATAATATTCTCACCATACTATAAGGAGATTGAGCTAAGCTAAAACCAGCGGTGTAATTTCTCACATACTCCAATACTGCGCCGGGGAAATAATTATCGGCATCAATGAAGCCGACATACTCTTTCCCGGCCGCCTTAGCCATAAGTAAGCCTATTAGCATAGCCTCACTCTTGCCATCACGCACCAATCCATCTGTACCCAAAAGGTCATCATAGCCAGCTTCCCCCATAGCCTCGCCGATAGCAGGGTCTTTTTGGTGAGCAATCAAAGCCTCACGGACGGTAAAACGACAAAGCTGATTCAAGGCATCTCCTTCCATCCTGAATCGGTCAACCTTTTCCCTCTGGCTATTGGAAACTACTATTACCAGACAATCATGTGGCACTCCGCTAACCACTCCCTCAATAAGCTTGAGCTTTTCATCTTTAACTGGAATGACAATCGCCATCCTGTCCTCAAAGTGCTT
>JAGMBH010000129.1 GCA_023129815.1 Dehalococcoidia bacterium | reverse complement strand
TCTATCAAGCATCTTTTGCCTCCTTCGGCATATTTACTTACCTCCCACAAAACTATATGCCAAGCTCCCTTTCAAAGTCCAAGTAGGATCTCTTGCGTTTATAAAGTTCATCTACTTTGTCTAACTCAATAAACTTTATGCGCTCGCTAATTTCGTGAAAACTTCCCAAAAGCAACTTTCTCGCCTTCTCTTGGTTCTCCTGAGACACCACAAGAAAAAGGCGACTATTCCAGAGATCGAAAGCGTGCTTTAGTTTAGCTAAGGCATGATAAAGGTCTCCTCCAACTTGAATCTCAAATACATAAGTAGGCACAGAACGTTCTATTCGTCTCCAGACAACATCAAGTTTCCCTATGTCAAAGGGATATTCTGGTTCGGCGATATAACTTTGAAGTTTCCCAATCTCAATCAGTTTCTGTTTAAGTTCTTCATGTAAAGACAAAGGCCGCTCTGCTTCCTCAAGCTCAGATATTGGCAAAAATTGCGAGAGCACTTGGCGAGCCAGCTCATCATCAACTAACTGAAAGCCTCTACCGGCTTTAAGCTTCAATACATCTGCGGTTTTTGCATGTGTTTTCCATTCATTAGGAGGAAGACAATATTCTACGTTAAATTCGAAACGTAATGGCCATATTACCTTTCCTTGGGTTATTTCGTCAGGCCAAAGTGGTTCACTCTGCCGAAATTTAGTTTGAACCGTGCCATATCCAATTACTCCACTAATGGGCTGTGTAGCGTAAAATAGCACAGTATCAGCTTGAACAAGGGATTCCCATAAGTGTTTTTGTCTCACTGTGAGACCCCAAATATTCTTGTGTTTAAAAGCAGCTTCCCAATTCCCAAGCGGACCTACTGCTAGCCAATAATTCATCAACTATTCCTCCCTTTTGTTCTCCTCTTTTAAACCGTGCCTCTGGCGCGATTCTCTAATCAGGGCTGAAATATCAAATTACGTTCCTGTTCTAGCTTTGATTTTCTTCATAACGTCTCCTCCCTATCCACAAAATGCTGAGATTGCTTCGCTTCGCTCGCAATGACAAGTATAAGAACATTCTCTACCTCCCACAGCAATATTTGTACTTCTTGCCTGAGCCACAGGGGCAGGGGTCGTTGCGACCAACTTTTTTGCCCGCTACCACCGCAGCTTTCCTCCGAGGCGGTTCCTTAGTAATGCCAACATGATAAATGCTGCGGGCAACATCATGCTGGATATTAGCCAAGAGGCTATCGAAAAGAGCATGTCCTTCCCTCTTATAGACTACCAGCGGTTGTTGTTGACCAGCAGCACGTAAACCTATTCCTTGCCGCATGTGCTCCATAGCAGTAAGATGTTCCTTCCATAATCCATCGATGACACGAAGCATCACCAACCTCTCTACCAGGCGCATATTATCAGGGCCTAGCTCCTGCTCCCGCTGATTATAAAGCTCGATGGCATAGTCATTTAGCTTCTCCGTGATTTGCTTGCCGTTGGACTGAGATTGCTTCACTCCGCTCGCAATGACGGTCTGGGGTACTGGTAAAATACGAGAGACGTCTTCAAGCAAACTCGATACGTCTAGCTCGCCCAGATTATGGTCAAAGTGAGTGGTTACCAAGCCTTGGATTTCATCTTGAATCATAGAGATTATGTTCGTCCTTAAGTCGGTGCCACTCAATATCTTTTTTCTCTCGGCGTAAATCACTTCACGGTGCTTGTTGACCACATCGTCATATTCCACAAGATGCTTACGAATATCAAAGTGGTAGCCTTCTGTCTGAACCTGAGCATTTGTTATGGTCTTAGTGACCAGAGGATGCTCAATAGGAGTGTTCTCATCCATGCCAGCCCATTGCATAAGTCCCTTAACACGGTCGCCGCCAAAACGGCGGAGAATCTCGTCCTCTAAGGAAGCATAGAAGCGAGAGCTGCCTGGGTCTCCTTGTCTTCCCGCTCGACCACGAAGCTGATTATCAATGCGCCTGGCTTCATGATGCTCCGTGCCAATAATATGAAGCCCAGCAAGCTCAACCACCTTATTGTGCTCCTCAAGCCATTCCCCCGACTTACGCCCCTCAGGGTTGCCGCCAAGGATGATATCCACACCACGCCCGGCCATATTGGTAGCCACAGTCACCGCTTCTGTACGCCCAGCTTGAGCAATGATGCCCGCTTCCTTTTCGTGATTCTTGGCATTTAGCACCTGATGCGGTATGCCTTTCCTTCTTAACAGGTCGCTTAAATATTCCGATTTCTCAATAGAAGTTGTGCCTATGAGGATTGGCCTACCCTGATTATGTAATTGGTCAATTTCCCTGGTTACAGCTCCAAATTTGGCTTTCTCATCTTTGTAAACCTGGTCAGGATGCTCAGTGCGAACCAATGGCTTGTTTGTAGGTAT
>JAGMBH010000128.1 GCA_023129815.1 Dehalococcoidia bacterium | reverse complement strand
TCCTAATGAATAAGCGCAGTTGGAAATATATCGCCCGTATTCTCGAGAGGTGGGCTAGCGAGGGCAAGGACAGTGGAAAGTATAGACAAAGTACTAAAAAAGTTGACCCCGACAAATACATCAGGGGCAAGTACGGACACTTGGTCAAAAGATAACCTTGCTTGTCATTCTGCGCGAGTGAGCCGAAGCCCTGAACAAAGTGAAGGGGAAGAGACCTGCCCTATCTGTAAGGGAGCTGGGTTTGTTCATCCTCTCTTGGATTCAGGGCGGCCTGATTTCAGTCGGGTAGTGCCTTGCCAGTGCAAAAGGGAGGAACTGCAGAGGGAGAAGTTCCAATATCTCCAGAAATATAGCAATCTTGGTTTCCTGTCACGGCTTACCTTTGATAATTTATCTCCAAAAGGGAAGAGAGACGATGCTATTTCACAGGAGCATTTTGCTCGTGGTTACCAAATGGCCAGGGCTTTTGCTGATAATCCCAAAGGTTGGCTGGTTTTCTTTGGTCCTGCTGGCTGTGGCAAAACCCATTTAGCTTGTGCTATTGCTAATCACCGTCTAAACTTGGGGCAGCCGGCCTTTTATATTGGAGTTGCTGATCTTCTGGACCATCTTCGGTCTGCTTTTAGCCCCACAAGCGATATAACCTATGATGCGTTATTTGAGCAGGTGAAGAATACCCCCTTGCTGGTGCTTGATGACTTGAGTATGGAAGGTACTACACTCTGGGCGAAGGAAAAACTAGAGCAACTTCTTAACCATAGATTCAATGCCAGGTTAGCAACCGTGATTACTACGGATCTGCCATTAGAGAAGTTTGATGAACGCTTAGGTGGTAGGCTAAGGGATAGTGAATTTTGCCAAGTGTGTATAGTGGGACAGAAGTCATCTTTGGCGTGCTTAGATAGCTTACAATTGGAGCTACTGCGAAATATGACCTTTGATAATTTTGACCATAAGCGGCTAAATCTGCCTCTGGAGCAGCGTCAGAATTTGCAGCAAGCTTTTCATATAGCGGTGGATTTTGCTCCTAATCCAGAAGGCTGGTTAATATTTCACGGTGTCAACGGTTGCGGCAAAACCCATCTGGCAGCAGCTATTGCTAATTATCGCCTGGCGCAAGGCAAGCCAGTTTTCTTTGTGGTCGTTCCTGACCTGCTTGACCATTTACGCTCCACATTCAGCCCACAAAGCAACATATCTTACGATGAGTTTTTTGAAGGGATTAAACAATGCCCATTGCTGATACTCGATGATTTTGGTGAGCAGTCAATTACACCCTGGGCTCAAGAGAAGCTGTATCAGTTAATTAACTATCGCTATAATGCCAGGTTGCCAACCATGCTTACCAGTTGCTTTTCCCTGGACGAGATTGAGCCACGAATCAGTTCACGGATGGCGGATGCAAGGCTGAGCCTGGTATTTAACATCATTGCTCCCGATTATCGTAGTGATGTAAGACCTAGCCAGATGGCTAAGCGTCCTGAGCCACGTATCACCAGGAGGCAGCGTCTCTGAGTGTCAGGTTATGCGGAGGCTGAGATACATGGGTAACACTCATGGTATGGTTAGTAATGATACTGACTTACCGTGAGGAGTTACCAAGATGAGAAAGCCAGCCAGCACAGGTTATTGCAATTGGGAAACATGACTGCTAAAATAAGCCAATAGCTAGTGCAGAGAGTTCAGTTATGATAAATTTCCCGGTTTTAGTTCTTAATCAAAGCTATGAGCCTCTCAATTTGTGTCGCGTACGTCGGGCTGTAGTCTTAGTCTTTTGCGGTAAAGCCGAGGTGTTAGAAAACAGCCGAGGAGAGCTTCATTCTGTTACACAGGTTTTCCCCATACCTTCAGTAATCCGCCTCGTTTATATGGTTAAATGCCCTCGTCGTCAAAGAAAGTTGACTAAACTCGAGGTGTTTAATCGTGATCAATATACCTGTCAATATTGTGGTCGACAGATAAAGGAACTCACCTTAGACCATGTTATCCCACGGCGGCGAGGTGGAGAGCATGCTTGGGGGAATGTGGTTAGCGCTTGCAAAGTTTGCAATCGTCACAAAGGGGGGCGTACACCAGCTGAGGCTGGGATGGAATTACTTCGTCAGCCACGCACACCTCGTAATGATGGCTTCTACATTCCTTATCACTATTTCAATAGCCATGATGAGTGGAGAAAATATGTGCCTCAGTAGCGCAATTCTAGTCCTGCCTCGGTTTCTCATTTAGTTGATTAAGAGGCAATTCTTTAACAACGTTATCAAGCTTGATTGTCACTGTTTCTTTTAAGGGATTCACGCTGACTACCTTAGCTTTGCCGAATGGCGTGGATACTTGCTGACCTACCGGAGGCATTTTCTCCCTTATAGTTGCATATTGTTTACTTTCATAGCTAAGGCAGCACAGAAGCCGCCCACAGATGCCTGATATCTTAGCAGGATTTAAAGCTAGATTCTGTTGTTTAGCCATTCTAATAGAGACAGGGGTAAAGCCGGTGAGAAAACCCTGGCAACACAAGGGATAACCGCACTTACCTATACCACCCACTAATTTAGCCTCATCCCTTGGTCCTATTTGCCTTAATTCCACATGTGTTTTGAAGCTGCGGCTCAATTTTCGCACTAAATTTCGAAAATCAACCCTTTCACGAGCGCTAAAGAATATAGTTAGGTGACTGCCATCAAGGTTATAGTGAGCTGATAGGGGCTTCATTCTTAAACCAAGTGGGCTCACCAGTTCTTTGCATTTAGCTAAAACCTCCTTTTCTTTGTTCTGTCGGGCCTTTTCCAAGTCTTCTGATTGAGCACGACGTATCACTCTCATTAACGGTTCGGTTAGGTCGGTTGCTTGAACTTGAGCTTTAGAAATGGTGACTTTAGCCAAGTCCAAACCGTGGCTGGTCTCCACCACTACATAGTTGCCAACTTGTAGCGGTATGTCACCAGCGTCACAATAGAACAGATTGCCTCTGGGTTGAAAGCGAACTCCGATTATCTTAGCCATTAGAGCGTATTATAAATCCTAAATTCGAATTTCTAAATCCTAGACAAATTCAAAAT
>JAGMBH010000127.1 GCA_023129815.1 Dehalococcoidia bacterium | reverse complement strand
CCATTTTCTAGGAAAATAACTAACTTCATAGCTTTATTCCACCCCAAACAATTTTGAAGGCGTTTCACATCCCAGGGCCTGGTGTGGGCGTTCATGGTTACAGTATATCGCCATACATCAAGCTTCCTTTGAGCATCTAAAGGGTCCGGACAGTCATTAACATAGCTCTCTTCTTCTTTAATTGTCCGAATAAGCCTTTCTACCATCCCGTGGTTTGAGGATGGTGACTCCTCCCTCGGATGCGGTAGTAAGGAGACACTTGAAGCATTTCAACCACTCAAAGCAATTTAAGAAGGATATGACTAGATATTTCCTAGATTATAAAGAGCTTGAGGTAATGTTAAGGAGCTATATTACAAATTGTGCAGTTACATATGCCTGGTAGAGAGCTGACAAAGATAATCTTCTATGTAATCTTTAACCTCATTTGCTGGTTGGTAGATGCCGAAATGCCCTTCGCACAGTATATCAGCTTTGTGGTCAGTGTGCTTTCGCTAAGTAAACGGCAATCATAGGGGTGTGATATTTCAGCGCTGCCGAGGATATAAATATTTCCCCGTATATGAAAAGGCTTGCTCATAGCCCCCTATCTCCCGGAGGTAGCCCTGGCTAAAAGCTCCTTCTCCTTCGCTCTCATTTTGGCTTCTTCCTCTGGTTGCTCATGGTCATAGCCTAAGAGATGAAGTATCCCATGAATAATTAACAATGCTAGCTCTTGCTCAACGGAGTGCCCTTGTTCCTTGGCCTGCTCCACTGCTTGTGGATAGGAGATGATCACCTCTCCTAGGTGAGTTATGCTGTCGGGGGGAAGAACAAAGGAAAAGTCATCTCCTTGTCGAGGAAGCATGTAGAAGGCAAGCACATCTGTGGGCTCATCTACACCTCGGTAGTCTCGATTGAGCTTTCGCACCGTCTCAGAATCGGTGAAGACTAGGCTTATCTCTAGCGGAGATGCTACGCCCTCAGCCTTGAGAACCTCGTGAGCTATTTTTCTGACCCACTCCTCATCAACACAATCTTTGAATTTCTGCTCAGTGTGAATGCCGATTTCTTCTATCATTTAAGAAGTATCTAATTAGAGCATCATAACAGACGACTCAACTCGTTTCAACGAGGTCTTTGTAGTAAAATAGCACCAATGGCAATAACACCGCTCAGGCAACAGTATCTCAGGGTTAAGCAGAGGTATCCTGAGGCTATAGTTTTCTTTCGATTGGGCGACTTTTATGAGACCTTTGATGAGGATGCCAGAGTTGCTTCTAAAGAGCTGGATATTGTCTTAACCTCTCGTGGGATGGGCAAGGGGCATAAAGTGCCCATGGCGGGGATACCCCATCATGCTTTGGATAATTATTTGGCTAGGTTCATCAACCGGGGCTACAAGGTGGCTATTTGTGAGCAGCTTAGTCCTCCGGGCAAAGGGTTGGTGGATAGGGATGTCATCCGGGTAGTAACGCCAGGAACTGTGATTGAGCCTGACCTGCTTGAGGCCAGAGCCAACAATTACTTAGCCAGTCTGGTTATCGAAGATGAGGAGGCAGGGATTGCCTATGTTGATATAACCACAAGCGAGTTTGCTACTACTCAGCTTCCTGCTGGTAGGATTCTCCCTGAATTGGAACGTCTTCAGCCAAGCGAGCTTCTTATCTCTGAGAATGCCAATGACTACGGTCAATTGCCATTCACTATCACCAAGCTTGATGACTATTGGTTTGATTTGGAAGTTGCGCAACAAGCTTTATTGGAGCATTTTGGCGTGGCTACTCTGGAGGGCTATGGCTGTGCCCATTTGCCTTTAGCCATAAGGGCTGCGGGCTCATTAATCCATTATGTCAGAGAGACCCAAAAGGAAGCCTTGTCACAGCTAACCAGTCTCGCCACCTATGCCACAGATTCCTTTATGATTCTCGATGGTCAAACATGCCGCAATCTGGAGCTTTTTCGGGGTGGCAGGTGGGGAGAGACCAGCAACTCACTCCTTTCCATCGTTGACTTAACCAAGACAGCCATGGGTGGAAGGTTGCTGAAGAACTGGCTTGGTCATCCCCTTATTGACACAGTAGAATTGAATCAACGGCAAGAAGCTGTTGCTTGGTTTTATGACAATACTTTGGCTCGTCATAAAGCTGTGGCACTTCTGGCAGATATTGCTGACTTGGAGCGCTTAATTAATCGGGTGAGAAATGGCAAAGTTATGCCCCGAGAGCTAATAAC
>JAGMBH010000126.1 GCA_023129815.1 Dehalococcoidia bacterium | reverse complement strand
GATTTTGAGCAAGGTGGAGTAATAAAGGAAGGTTTCTCCCCTGAATTAGATGAGCTTCGCCACAACTCAAAGGAGGCTAAGCAGCATCTGGCTAGCCTGGAGCAGAGAGAAAGGCAGCGCACAGGAATTAAATCCTTAAAGGTAGGTTACAACAGGGTGTTTGGCTATTATATTGAGGTCTCTCGGGCTAATCTCAAGGTGGTTCCTCATGATTACATCCGTAAGCAAACATTGGCGGAAGCGGAAAGGTTTTTTACTCCCGAGCTTAAGGAATATGAGTCGCTGATCTTAACTTCACAGGAAAAGATGGCTGACCTAGAGAGTGCCATTTTTCGACAAGTTTGTCAGCAAATAGGTGCTGCTGGTGAGCAAATTTTGGCTACCGCCAGGGCTATCGCCCAGATTGATACCTTCTGTGGTCTTGCTGAGGTGGCAGCACGCTATGCCTATGTTAGGCCAAAATTAACTACCGGAGATATCATAGATATTAAAGGAGGGCGCCATCCTATAGTGGAGAGAAGTATAGGTAGCGATAATTTTATCCCCAACGACACTTACTTATGTAATAAGGATAACCAACTTATCATACTTACCGGTCCAAACATGTCGGGGAAATCTACTTATTTGAGACAGGTAGCCTTGATAGTTCTTTTGGCTCAAATAGGCAGCTTTGTTCCTGCGGATTCTGCCACCATTGGTATCACTGACCGCATCTTTACCCGAATTGGCGCTCAAGAAGACTTAGCTGCTGGGCAGTCTACTTTCATGGTGGAGATGACCGAGACGGCAAATATCTTACATAATGCCACTCCTCGTTCTTTGGTCATCTTGGATGAAATCGGGCGGGGCACAAGTACTTATGATGGGCTTTCCATTGCTTGGGCGGTAGCTGAGTTTATTCATGGGTCACCCAGGCTAGGCGCACAAACTCTTTTTGCTACCCACTACCATGAATTAGTGGATTTAGCTAATACCTTGCCCAGGGTGAAAAACTTTAATGTGGCTGTGGCTGAGGAGGGAGACAAGGTCGTCTTTTTACATAAAATTGTTCCTGGAGGCACTGATAGGAGCTATGGCATCCATGTGGCTCAGCTAGCTGGCTTACCAAGATCGGTGATTAATCGAGCTCAGGAAGTTTTAATTGAGTTGGAAGAGAGTCATACTTCCAAGAAAAGCAAGACCCTTCGACGGAAAGCACAGCAGTTTTCCCTTTTCCCGAAAGACTCTTTATTAGCCGATGAGATTGCTAAAGTTGACATTGATTCCATGTCACCCTTGGAAGCTATTACCAAACTTTATGAACTCAAACGAATGGCCAAGGAGAAATAATTTGGGTATGGATATAGCACCTACCACTAGCCCCTCAGGCTATCTTTTGAGGACTGTAGTGGTATCTGGGTGACAAAATCGTAGAACATTAACAAACAACCACAATGTGCTTGACTTAGGAGAGATAATACGTCAATATACTGTGCTAAATTTGCTTATGAAACCAGTATGACGACCTGATCGCACCGGGATTAAGGAGGTAAGTTCTATATGGCTCTGCCTAAGAAAAAAACTGCCAAGGCACGCCAAGGTAAAAGGCGTAGCCACCTTAAGCTTAATTTACCGGCCTTGGATATCTGCCCTCAGTGCCAGAGTCTTAAGTTAGCTCACCATGTTTGCCCTACTTGCGGTAGTTATAATGATAGACATGCAGTCGAGGTCAAGACACCTAAGAAAAAAGGCTAGCTAGGGGTATGGCTGAGATATCTAAGACAGCCTATGTTTTTCCTGGGCAGGGGTCCCAGAGCGTTGGCATGGGGTTGGACTTATATCGCCGCTATCCCACAGCTAGGGAAGTCTTCGATGAAGCTGATGCTACTTTAGGTTTTCCCCTCTCGTGTTTATGCTTTGACGGGCCGGAAGAGGAACTAACAAGAACAGATAATGCCCAGCCAGCGATATTAGTAACCAGCATTGCTTGCCTAAGAGCAGCTCAACAAGCTAGCAATAAGGATTCGCCTTCCCCTTCCTTTGTCGCTGGACATAGCTTGGGGGAATATACTGCCCTCGTGGCTGCCAATGCCCTCAGCTTGGGCGATGCCGTGCGCTTAGTTCGGGAAAGGGGGAGATTAATGAATGAAGCGGGTCAAAAAGTTCCAGGGAGCATGCTAGCCATAATAGGGCTTGATGTAGACACTGTTGAGGATGTATGCCTTCATAGTAAAAGCACTATCTCCAACATCAACTGCCCAGGACAGATTATAATCAGTGGCGCTACTGATGCTCTGGCTGAAGCCAGCAAATTAGCTAGAATGAAAGGTGCCCGTCGCCTTATTCCCTTGAAGGTAAGCGGGGCTTTCCATTCCCCCTTAATGGAACCGATTATGGCTGAATTCGACGAAGTTATCTCAAACTTCATCTTTCATCCACCAGTTATTCCCTTGATAGCTAACGTAACTGCTCAGCCACTGACTGATGTTGATTTCATCAAAGAGGAACTCCTAAAACAGCTTCGCCACTGCATCCAATGGCAGCCTTCTATTGAATATATGATGCGTAACGGGGTTACTTCCTTTTATGAAATTGGCCCCGGAAGGGTGCTCTGTG
>JAGMBH010000125.1 GCA_023129815.1 Dehalococcoidia bacterium | reverse complement strand
TAAAGCCTCCTCCACTTTAAACGGTGTCATTCTAGGGCGGACCTCGTCCCCTATGAGCATTACTGGAGCCAGCATACAGCAACCAACGCAAGCGACTCGCTCTAGGCTGAACTCACCATCCTCGCTAGTCTCTCCTACCTTAATCTCGAGCTCCCTCTCTAAAGCTTCTAAGACAAGCTTACCCCCTGCTAGATGACAGGCAGTACCCATACAAACCCTAGTATGGTGCTTTCCTAAGGGAACAAAGCGAAATTGGTTATAGAAGGTAGCAACCCCGTAGACCTCAACCTCGGGAATCCCCAAGGAAGCAGCAATCTCTTGCATCACTTCCTCAGGAAGATACCCCAGGTTCGTCTGATATTCCTGCAATAAGGGGATTAAATTTCTCTTTTCCCTGCTATATGAGGATAAAGTCTCACTTAATTGCTCTTTTTCCTTTATGCTTATCACCTTATCCCTTCAGCTTCTCAGTGAACGCTGGAAGGAATTTCCCTAGCCCTGTTGTTTCCTTGGGGCCAACTGTAATCTCCCACTCAAGGTTTAAAGCATCTTCAAGCTCGCCTTTGATTCTGGCTACCTTTCCCGGGATGATTAGCTTCCTGTGTTTCACTCTGTCTGCAACTCCACATTTTTTGATAAATGCTCCTACAGAATCGCCGCTGAACTTGCCTGCTGCCCAAGCAGTGAGAACACCAAGTCCTTCTGAGTCCTTAACACAAACGTAGGCAGGAACTTTAGTAGCCTCGACAGCCGACGATACCAGGAAATAAGTCAAAGCCCAATTTGAGGTGACAAGGACTGGAGAATATTCGTCAGGCTCTAATACCTCATAGTATTTCTCCTCCACTGCCATGGGGAAGCGAGGGTCGGTGTAAATATTAAGCCGCTGAACTAGGGTGGGGAGCAGAGAATATTGATGGAAATCGGAAAGCACAATAATCCCGGCAAATTTGTTTATAAGGATAGAGGCAGCCATAATTTCCTTCAGCCCATCTTTAGCCATGAAACAAGGCAAGGCTATAGTAGGGTAGCCGAGGGGTCTAAACCCTTGTTTTATAGCTGCCCTCCTGATAAAAGTTTGATCCCTGATCGCCTCCATCGAGTTCTTAGAACCTGGGTCTAGAACTACATCTTCGATGCCAGCCTCCTTTAACTTAGTAGTTAAAGGCACTAATTCCTCTACGCTTCCTCCTCGGATTCCTACAGGGGTGGGTTTCTCTTTGATTTTCGGTATTCCTGCCTCTATATTTTTCTTTGTTATGGGGTAAAGAAGGGGATTCCTATCAGCACATATATCTCGGGCAGAAAATAAGGTGTCCATGTCCTCTGAAATCAAGATCATTGGTGCGCTGCTCTCGCGGTAAACTTTCTTGACCAAGGCTAGAAATTTATCCTTATCCCCTGATTCAAAGTAGAGGGCTAAAAGATCTGCCTTAAGGGTTAGCCCCACCCAGGGGAACTGTAGCTCCTTTAGCTTCTTTATCTTTTCCGCGACTTTAGCTTCGCTCTCTTTATCTGAGATGAGGAGGGCAATACCAGGTGGGTGGACAAACGTCTTCTCATGCCGATATACCACCTCTTCATTCCCAATCTCTAGCTTATTTTCTCCTGAGCCTATGGTAACAAGCTTCATAGGCGGTGCAAGAAGATCTATTAATTTGATTTTTGTCTCCTCAGAAAGATAAGGGCACTTATCTACGGTTACCCCACCTGAAGCTAGCTTCATGGCAAAGGCAAAACAAGTGGGAAAACCACACTCTTTACATGGCCTCCTGCCAGGAAGCATCTTTACAATTTGAGATCCTGAAATTGGCATAACAAACCTCCTATTTCGTTAAACTCTAAATCCTAAGCTCCAAAC
>JAGMBH010000124.1 GCA_023129815.1 Dehalococcoidia bacterium | reverse complement strand
CCTACCTTTTCTAAGTAGGGTAGGAGCTCATCGACATTTTTAACTTCTTCTTCTGTAGGTATTTTATCGTATACCCCGTCTGCTTCAAAAGCTTCCCTATACCTCTCTTTTATTTCCTTGGGTAGCCACACCATTCTTCTTCGGCCCCCATCAGCCTGGATAAATTTTGGCGATCTTAATTGTTCCAGGCCAGTTCCCAACCTACCTTCTACTTGCTTGCCTCCGGAGGTCTCACCAGCCATGTGAGAAAAAGTCTCTCCAATTACACATTCGCCCTTATAATCTCTATGCACGAGCCCAAATCCATCTACTTCGGGGATGTAGAAGACAATAGCTTCAAAACAGCCACAGGAGGTATGAGGATGCTCGAAGGCGCTGTAGAGATAAACTCTATCGTAAGTCGCCAGGGATTTCTCATACTCCACCTTATTCACTCCTTCATATTCGCCCTTTATGGGGTCTATAAGCTTCCCTTTTGGTATAGCAAATATAGGTCCCTCAGGGTCGATCTTGGCAGCAGCTCTGCCATCAAACCAGTTTATCGCTCCACAGTTGGCAATCCTATCTGGGGCTATGATGGAAATATGGGTAGGGGCGAAGCTTTGGCACAGAACACAGCCATAAAACGTATCCACGTCTTCGTCGCGTAGAGTCAATGCTCTGTTATCCCTTGCCTTATAAATCTCTAAAGCTTGTGGTAGAAGTTTAGCTATCTTTTCCTCGTCGGTGATAATGGTGGTTTGGATCTTTTCAATAATTGCCATCTCTGAGGTGAAGAGGAAGTTATAGATTTCGCCCAATTCCTTTAGGGAGTTGAAGCCCTTTTTAGCGCAGTCCTTGTTCACCCTCATCCACATAGCATCGCGCTGATTCATGTGATACCAACCTTCGGTATAGTTGGTATACATATGAATCTTTCTTTCAATGATTG
The DNA here is from genome assembly GCA_023129815.1 of Dehalococcoidia bacterium. GTDB lineage: Bacteria > Chloroflexota > Dehalococcoidia > GIF9 > AB-539-J10 > 20-14-all-45-10. The sequence continues at coordinate 7,047 of JAGMBH010000124.1, read as the reverse complement.
ACTCAGCATCCTTATCTAGCTCTTCACCAGCAATATCAACTAGAACGGCTATAGGGTAACTCCCACCACCTTTCACCTCATCGTAAGGTTCCAATTCACTTATATCAGGGCCGATAAGCTCTACTTTCTCATTCTCAATTTCCTCCGGCCTTTTCAAGGTTGCCAGCTCAAACTTGTGGGCTACTTTTGGCCCTCCAAATTCCATATAGAGGTCTTCCTTTCTTATCACCTCTCCTTCATATTGTGGGCCAATATCTGCATGAAACTCCATTCCTTATCCTCCTTTCTTTAATTCACTGATTAAGTCTTCTAAAAATGCCTTCCACTGCTCATCCTTCCTGAAGTTGGGAAGAGAGTAATTGGCATGTGGAAAGTAATATTTATCCAAGGTCATAGTTTTTAAGTGATTGAAGGCAAAATGCTTTAGGACGGAAAGGCATTGCTCTTCGAGATCGCTCCTTATGCCAAAGAAGATGACCAAGTCGTGATTCCCCTCCTTTTTAACCCCCCTCCAGTCAGGATCTTTAAGGGCATTTACTATCTCCACGGCATCATAAACGCTGTCTGGCTTTACCCCCAGCTCTACCATTTTCCCCTTAACATGTGCCGTAGCACATATAGGGATATTAGCAGCCTTGGCTATTTCTAAGGCGTACTCAATGAGAAGTTTTCCGTCAAGGGCCCATTCAGATAGCAAAGGGCCAAGCACCCAAAGTGGTCTTTTTGCCTTCTGAATCAAATTAGCATATTCTGCGGCATCCTCTATCAGCCTAGCTGATTTTATTCCAGTTAAAACATTTACTCGATGAAACGGTATCATTGCGCTCATTTTTCCTCCTTTTTAATGTATAACTGCCTCCAGAGGAACCTTAGTGGGATAGGTTCCGATGAAGGTGGGAAGCCCCACGGGCTCCTTGGGCTGCCAGCCAATTTCCTTTAGATGTATCCTTACTTCTTTCTTATAGACAAGGGGAATATCGGCATCTCTCCTAACAAAGAGATGGAGGTCTTCAGGAAGCCCACCTCCCATGTATTTCCTATATAAGGAGATATAATGATTTAGCTTTATTGACCTTCCTTGAGGGGTATCATTTTTCCTTATGCATAGCTTGGGGATCATCACCATGGCTTTCTCCTTCGTTTCTGCCACATAAGCTATGTGCTCAGGTGAGGGTTCCCCGGTATCCACAATTTCCCTCTTCCTGGCATCCATAACCCGCCAATCGTCTTCCTCCTTCCTCGAAAGATAGAGCCTTCTATATTTGGAGGAATGAGGACCCAAAACTACGGGAACGCCCAGCCTATTACACCCCGTGCCGATGGAAGCTGCCTTCTGGGACATTGCCCCCCAGGCTACTCCGCAAGCGCCTACACGGTTAAGGACGTAGTCAGCCATTACTTCATAATTTGCTCGTAATGGCAAGGCAGCGAAAATGTTGGCTATCTTTATCGCCGCTCCAGTAATATGAGCATTTGATACGCAAGAGCCAACATTTACCACGCCTCCAGCGTCGAAATCAGGCGGAAATAGCTCATAAACAGTTTTTCCATCCTGAAACTTCTTCATCCCAGCCACCATAGCGGCGCAGCCGGTGAGGACTACGATATACTTCCTTTTAGCAAATTCATAAACCATATCGGCAACATCATCTATATCGGGATAGTTGGAGCAGCCCACAAAGGCAAGGACTCCAGGGATTGTGCCCAGAGTTAGCGGCGCCCCGACATTTCTTATCTCGGTATCCATAATAGCGCCACGCCCAGCCCTTATTCTCCAGGTCTCCTTGCTTGCTACCACCTGCATTACCCTGAGGATAGGAATGTGTTGCGGGCACTCTTGGTCGCACTTGCCACAGCCAATACATTTATTAAATAGCTTCTGGGGCTCATCAAAATTCCCCTCGGAAATATCCTTCATTGCCTTGCCAAGTCCAAGCAGATTAGGGCATACTCTCTCACACATGTCACATTGAGTGCACTTCCCGGCAAGCTCCTTAGCCTCCTCCTCACTTATCCATTCCTTCTTCCTTCTGGGGGAAATTTTCAAAGCAACTTGTGCTGCCACCTCAGCAGCTTTTTCGGGATCAAGGATAGCGAAGTGCTTTTTATCCTCCACCATTTGCTTCACTATCTCTTCCGTGTCCCAATCAGTGGCATCTTCGAGTCCATACATGACCTTATCCAAACAGGCGATAACTCGTGAGCTAACCTTGTCTGCCTCTATGGGCATATCAGTTCTAATGCATTGCTCATCGGTCATAATGACATCGGCGATGCCAGATCTAATAAAGAAAAGCTGCCTTGAGAGAGGCCCCACAATTTTCGCTCTATCAGAATATCTGGTCGTCTCCAGGGCAGTGCAGCATATGCCGGCCACCTCAACCTTATCATAAAGGTTATTCTCTCGTAGGTAATCGATGAGAGTGCATGAAGTAGCCGGATTATGTCCCACTAGCAGAATCACCGGCTTAGATTTATCCACCGCCTCCCAACCCATATCTATCATAGGAGTGTTGGCTACAGAGGTGGGGAAATCAAATCCCACAATCTGGGCGATATCGGCCACCTCCATACCGACATGATCCAGCATGCTAGCGTGGAGAGCTTTCGATTCATAATCGAGATAGCTTCCCTCCTGCCCAAAGTGGGTAGAATCAAGGAGATAGGTGATCTCCTTGTAGACATACTCTATAACTGTCTTGAGGTCGCCTAAAGTTTCAGGCTTTAGACCGGTGACAGTGCGTATATTTGGAGCCTCAAGCTCGATAAATGTGCCCATATCAATCTTTTTATCGGGACCATGCTTCTCGATCAAGAATTCAAGGATGTGCCCGGCATGCCCGGCGTGAGCCGAGCATCCCATCAAGCAAGCGAGAAGTATTATCCTTGCCTGCTGAGTGGCTATATCGAGTCCACAAGCCCCTCTTCTTCCTTGAGTAAGGTCGCATTTACCGTAAGTACAGAGGCAGCAAAGGTCGCAGAAGGGAGCATACCAAGGCTTATAAGTCTTGAGGAGCCTCATATCCCATGATCTAAGGTCTGGGATTTCTGGCATCGGAGTAGGTCCCACCGGCTCCCAGGGAATCTCCGCTTTTATCAGCTGCCTAACTTCCTCTTGTTTCTTTGTTAGTGCCTTTACTTCTGCCATATTTCGCCTCCAATCGTTTCTTTTATTAACCTTAGAGCCTCCGGGTGCCTTAAAATAAGGATGTTTGCTCCGGCTAAAAGAAGGGAAAGAGCTGTTATCCCTTCCCAGAGCAAACCTTGTTCTTTGCTCTCCTTAGCTTGCTTCGTTTTCCAACATTCACCTCCAAGATTAGCAATCATAGGCATCTGTGTCATACTATCCTTAACGATTATTCCAATCTGCTTCACTCTTTCTATTAGAGTAAAACTATATTCCATACCATAGCCTAATGCTGAGGATAAGGGATCGATCACAATCCTCTCGGCAGGGAAAAAGTGGCAGAGTTTTACATTTAACTCCTTCAGCAAGTTGATATCCAGGGGGGTTTGGGCAATAGCTAAATGTCCATGAGCCAAAATTGCCTTTCCCACCACTTCATAGTTTTCTTTAAGCACTGGACCTATGAGGAGGTTCATTCCATCGCATACCTCGGCAACCTTGGGGAGAACCTCGGCATCTTTCTTATCATCCCCAGAGCCATAGACAATCAGAGGAATGGTTATTGCCTCGGCTACGTTTTTTGTCAGGGCTGCTGCCTCATCAGCGGAGCTATCCTTGGTCGCGGGGTCAGTGCTTGTAAGGTAAAAGGAGATTGCATTTGCGCCGAAATTCTCACATCTCTTGGCCCACTTTATCGGGTCGGATACCACATCTTTAAAAGGCTCAAGCAACCACTCTGGCCAATCTGTTGGCTCCATATCCCAAACCTCTAAAGCGAAGATCGGCGGATTAGGCAGTGAACCTTCATCAAAAAAATGGAAGGGGAGAATATTCTCCCCTCCGATCTTTAAAGCTTTTTCTCCTTTCCCGATGGTTATTTCCCTAACTACTCCCGAATAGGACTCAATTGGTGCTCTATACTCCATTCTTTGCCTCCTTAAGTTTCAAGCCAAGCATCAGAATAAAGGGTCTCCGCGGTAAGAACCTTGGTCGTCTTCACATAGTTGATTTCTTCTTGCGATAAAGAAGAGAGGTCTATCTCCTCTCCGTCCATGGTCCTATAGATAAGGTCGACGATATTTGGCCTCTCACCTTTACATATGCCCATGAGCTCCTTATCCAAGACGTCAATAATGGCGGAGTAAAGCCCATACCTTGCCAGCATCATGAGGTAAGTGCGGTTGAGGATTGGCCTTAATTCTACCGGTATCCCGTTAGATACATTGGAAAGTCCCACCGTTGATTTAATTCCTGGTAAGACATCCTCGATTATCTTCATAAATTCTATATTTGAGACAGCAAGCTTCTGCCCTTCACCGGCAGTGCTCACGGGGAGGACTATGGGGTCAACCCAGATATCCTCATTAGGGATTCCAAGCTCATTGGCATAGGCAACTGTGTCCATAATGCTCTCTATCTTCGATTCGGCCTCTGAAGGCATACCTTTATCAGTAAAAACTGAAATGACTACATCACAGTTATATTTCTTGGCTAAGGGAAGCATTTGTTCCTTTGAATCTGTCTTCCCCGAGGCGGAATTAAGCAAAGGCCTTTTCTTGCAAACCTTGAGGCCGGCCTCCATAGCCACAGGGTTCATGGTATCCAGGGAGAGAGGCAAATCTGTAACCTCTTGAACCGTATTTACCACCCATTGCATGGTTTCCTCGGGGTCTTTTCTTAAGAAACCAACGTTTAAGTCTATATAATCAGCCCCACTATCAGCTTGAGCTTTAGCTAAATCCTGAATTGCCTTGGCATCCCTCTCTTTTATTGCTGTGGAGACTGCTTTGGCTATAACATGTATGCTCTCACCTATGATAACCATGTCTTACCTCCTTTAGCGTTCTTGAATACTAAAGCACCAGTAGGGCAGATGGTAACACATTCGCCGCAGCCCTGACAACTGGATTTACCAATGAGCTCACCGGCGAAGGTGGTGACCATTCTTCGGAAGCCACGGTAAGCAAAGCCAATAGCTCCTATGCCCAGCTTTTCCTGGCATACCCAGACACATCTGCCGCAGAGGACACACTTATTGGGGTCATAGATAAATACGGGGCTGCTGGAATCTATTGGTAGAGCCGGCAGAACCTTTCTGAACCTCTTTGTCTTAAGTTTTATACCAAGGTGCTTGGCGATCTTCTGAAGCTCGCAAGAGCCGTTTTTGGGGCAATTAGCACAATCTACGGAATGGTTGGATAAAAGCAACTCAAAGGCGGTGCGAGCCAACCTTAGGGCCTTTGCCCCCTTGGTATTAATTACCATATTCTCCTTTACCGGTGCAGTGCAGGCGGTAACTGGCATAGCTGTGCCTTCTACTTCCACAAAGCAAAGGCGACAAGCGGCCATAGGCTCACTCCTTTCCCGTATGGCACAGAGATTTGGTATATAAAGGCCATTATCCAATGCCGCCCATAATATCTTCTCATCTTCGGTGGCAGTTATTTCTTTACCATCGATGGTTAAAGAAATACTCTTCGTTTTTACCATCAAATTGACAACTATAGCACCGAAGTTTTATCCTCTCAAGCTAAGCTTGTCTTCCCTTAGAAGAGCCCCTGTACTTTACCGGTCTTTGTATCGATATCTACCTTCCTAAAGGCAGGGTTAGAGCTGGTCCCTGGCATCAAGCTGATAGTCCCGGCGCAGGGACAGAGGAATTTCGCTCCGGAATAAATCAACACGTCGCGGATTGGCAGAGTCCACCCCTTGGGGACACCCTTAATGGCTGGGTCATGTGTCAGGCTCAGGTGGGTCTTCACCATCATGGTGGCATATTCATCATATTTGGGTTCGGACTCAAGCATCTTAGCCTTGGCTTCGGCATCAGGGGTCCACGACACGCCATCAGCTCCATAGACTGTTTTGGCAATCTTGTCTACCCGCTCCCGCAACTTCATTTCCATGGGGTAGAGGAATTTGAGTTTCTGCTCCTGTTGGCAGGCTTCTATAACCGCATCGGCCAGCTCCAGGGCACCGTCGCCGCCATTGGCCCAGTGAGTGGACACGGCACAGCGTGCCCCTGCTGCCTCAGCCGCCTTTCGCACCATGGCGATTTCTTCCTTGGTGTCCGTAGGGAAGGCGTTAATGCACACCACCGGATTGATGCCTGACATCCTGATGGTATTGATATGGTGCAGCATATTAGGAATGCCCTTCTCCAAGAGTCCCAGATCCTCTTTGGAATAGGATTCGGGTAAAGGTAGGCCGGCTACCACCTTTGGTCCACCGCCGTGCATCTTCAGCGCCCTGATGGTGGTGGTGAGCACCGACACGTGTGGCTGGAGCCCACTCAAGCGGCACTTGACGTTCAAAAACTTCTCAAAGCCGATGTCGGCGCCGAAGCCACTCTCAGTGACATGATAGTCAAACAACTTCAGCCCAACGCGGTCGGCAATGATGGAGGACTGACCCACGGCGATGTTGGCAAAGGGGCCAGCATGCACCATGCAGGGCTGATACTCCACCGTGCAAGCTAGGGTGGGGTTAATGGTGTTGCGCATCCACGCAGTCATGGCGCCGCCCACTTCCAGGTCGCCAGTGGTAACTGGGTTGCCCTTCTTATCAAAGGCCACAGTAATGTTATCCATTCTTTGGCGTAGGTCTGCCAGATCCGTGACAATTGATAGCATAGCCATAAGCTCAGAACTCACCGTGATGGCAAAGAAGGACTGCATAGCGTAGCCATCCATACGTCCGCCAAGGCCTATGGTAATATTACGGAGGCTCTGGGCGCAAAAATCCATTACCCAGCCCATCGCCACTCTGGTGGGGTCAATGTCTAAGCGGCGCATCTTGCTGCGCTTAGCCAGTGTCGCATCATCATAGTTGCGCTCATGTTGCATTCTGGCGGTAAGCGCCACCATAGCCAGGTTGTGAGAATTCGTTATGTCGTTGATGTCGCCGGTAAGCCCCATAGA
>JAGMBH010000123.1 GCA_023129815.1 Dehalococcoidia bacterium | reverse complement strand
CCCTCCAGGATACCCATGGTGGTCGTCGTTTTTCCCTCACCCAGTGGTGTAGGAGTTATAGCAGTTACCTCAATATACTTCCCGTCTGGTTTGTCCTTGAGACGCTCGATAATCTTCAGGAAATCGAGTCTGCATAGCCTCCCGTAAGGAATGGTCTCATCCTTTTGCAGGTTGAGTCTTTCCCGCCACTCGTCAGGGGTTGGCATGTTCTCTTCAGATGCTTCTGCAATCTGCCAGTCCTTCATTTTTGTAGCATCGTAAGGCATTAGTAACCTCCTTATTGAATTTTAATTAATATTTTTGGCTGTGTAGCTTTAATTAAAGCCAAATTTGTACTCGTTCAGTATCTTAGTGACACGTCACCTCCTTTCCCTGTTGAAGCTGTCTAATTTCGTCTCAGATTGAAAACTAGATTTGCCTCGTCCGGATTCTCGTAGTGCGACCCTTTAGGGTCGTGCACGAGTCCGAAGCCTCGCACTACATTTTTAAACACTCTCATTTACGCTGTCCTATATAGTGTTGGTTCAATAATTCGAGCAACAATGTCCTCTACCTCGCGCATGACCCTTTGACTCGAATTGACCAGAGGAAAACCGGCAAGGTCGGCTTCTACTATAGCTTGGTCGTAGGGGATAAAGCCGAGGAATTCGAAGCCTGGCATGCTGGAAATGAGGGCATCTTTGTCTTTCTCGCTTCGAATCTTGTTACCTACTACGCCAATATTTTGTAAAGCTATATCCTTTGCCAGCTCTCTTATCCTGTAAGCTGTTTCCATGCTTCTTCTACTTGGCTCTACTACTATAATTAGCTTATCTACTGCTTTGGCCGTCCCTCGTCCTAGATGTTCTACTCCAGCTTCCATATCCATGATGACAACTTCATCCCTTTCCAAAAGCAAGTGGGTAACTAAGGCTTGTAATAAGGCATTTTCGGGGCAATAGCAGCCACTGCCACCCTTTTTTAACCGACCCATTACCATTAATTTTACCCCGTTATGTTCTACACAATACTTCTCCGGGAGGTCATTGACCTTAGGATTTAACTTAAAAAAGGTTGCCACCTCGCCAGGACGCACCCCTGTCCTTTCTTCAATTAGATCAGCCATCTCAGATATAGGTATTATCCTTTCAGAATTAGGAAAGCCAAGAGTAGCTGCCAAGTTGGCATTTGGATCGGCATCTATCGCCAGGACAGAATAACTAGACTGGGCAAATATAGTAGAAAGGAGGGACACTAACATTGTCTTACCTGCCCCTCCTTTGCCGCTAATAGCGATTTTCATATTGCAAACGTTACATTATATCTTCCATTTTTATGGGAAGTCAAGGAATTTCAGCGGAAAAAATTTAATTTTTTTTCAGCTTTAGCTGCTGGCTTGCCTTTCTGCTGCTGTCACTGTATTGACCAGGAGCATAGTGACCAGCATTGGTCATGCACCTCCCGGGACCGGGGTTATGGTTTCAGCCTTTTCATTCCGCTGTTATCCCAGTCTGGACTTCAGCAGCCATTATTGTGTTCCACATAAGCATGGTGACTGTCATCGGCCCAACTCCACCGGGGACAGGGGTAATGGCCTCAACCTTTTCCTTTAAAGCCTCGAAATCGGTATCCCCCGTCAGCCTAAAGCCAGATTTTGTGGTTGGGTCTTGAATACGGTTGACCCCTACGTCTACCACCACTGCCCCCTCTTTCACCATATCCGCCTTGATGAATTTAGGAGACCCCATGGCAGCTACCAGGATATCAGCACTCCGGGTTATCTCATGCAGGTTCTTCGTCCCGGTATGGCACACGGTGACGGTGGCATTAGCTCCTGTCTTCTTCTGAATCAGGATGGCAAAGAGGGGCTTGCCGTTAAGGTTACTTCTCCCACAGATGACCACGTGCTTCCCCTCCGGACTATAACCACTGCGGATGAGAATCTGCTGCACCCCGTGGGGGGTACAGGGCAAAAGGTAAGGCTTTCCAATGAGGAGTTTACCCACATTGACTGGATGGAAACAATCGGCATCCTTTATGGGCTCAATGGCGTTTATCACCCGGTCCTGGTTGATATGCTTGGGCAGGGGGAGCTGGACTAAAATCCCGTGAAATTTGGGGTCTTTGTTGAGTTCAGCTATTTTGGCCAGGAGCACCTCTTCTGAGGTATCCCCGGGGAACACAATCGTCTCCGAATAAACGCCCACCTCCTCGCTAGTTTTCCCTTTTTGCTTCACGTAGGACGCTGACGCCGGATCCTCTCCTACTCGTACCATGGCTAACCCAGGAGTAAGCCCTTTTGCCTTAAGTTTCTCCACCTTCTCCTTTAACTCTCCTCTCACCTCGGCTGAGATTTCTCTTCCCGATAGAATTTTTGCTGGCATTTCTACCTCCTTCGTTTTAATTGCTTACTTGTGGCTAACAAGACAATCCAATTCTACATTTCTATCTCCACCAAAATCAAGCCTTCAGCACTTGCTTGTCTGTGCTCCTATCTCTTGAGTAACCTCTCCTAGCACCTCCGGCCATTTATCCCCAAGACGTTTAGTATCTAATCTCATCTGTCTGGTGCTGACCTTGACGGCGTCTTTATATTCTTGCCAGGAGGGTAGATTAGTCAACGTTTTCCCGTCAGCCAGGTTTAATACCACTTGTTTTCCTCGAGTATAGATAGACTCCACTCCCACCTTAGCTGCCAGTATTTTTATCTCTATTATATAAAGCAAATTCTTAACTGGCTGTGGCAAGGCACCGAATCTATCTCTGAGTTCTTGTGTCATATCTTCTATTTCCTCGGTACGCTCTATCTTTGCCAGCCTGTGGTAAAGACTTAAGCGGGTGCTTAGATTTGGAACATACTCTTCAGGTATATAGGCAGTTAGTGGTAGGGCTATGCTGGGAGAAGGCAACTTGGCTTCCTTTGGCTTAACTTCTCCAGCTTGCTTTGCTTTCAATTCATCAACCGCCTCAGCTAGCAATTGGCAATAGAGGTCAAAACCTATGGCGGCTATATGACCACTTTGTTTAACACCCAGAAGGTTTCCCGCCCCCCGAATCTCCAGGTCTTTCATAGCTATGCCGAATCCAGCACCAAGCTCTGTAGCCTCGAAGATGGTCCTAAGCCGCTTATAAGCTTGAGGAGTCAGTTGCTTAGCTTTATCAAAGAGGAAATAAGCATGAGCTTGGTTAGTGCCACGGCCTATCCTGCCTCTTAGCTGATAAAGTTGGGTTAAGCCGAATTTATCAGCTTGGTCGACAACTAACGTGTTAACATTGGGCATATCCAAACCCAACTGAATGATGGTAGTGGTGACCAAGATATCGTAGTTACCAGCGATGAAATCTGCCATTACCCTTTCCAATTTCTCCTCGGGCATTTGTCCATGAGCTATGGTTATTTTCGCTTCGGGCACCAGGGTTTGTAATTTGCTGGCAACCAAGGTAATGCTCTGAATTCGATTATGAACAAAGAAAACCTGACCATTTCTCTCTAACTCGCGCAGTATTGCCTGGCGCACTAAAGTATCATCATAGGTGCCAACGTAGGTCTTAATAGATAGACGTTCCTCAGGAGGTGTTTCCATAAGGCTCATATCCCTGATCCCAGTCAAAGACATGTGAAGGGTGCGTGGAATGGGGGTAGCACTCAGGGTAAGAATGTCAACCTCTTTTCTCAGTTGCTTAAGCTTTTCTTTTTGCACCACGCCGAATCGCTGTTCTTCGTCAATTATCACCAGTCCTATGTCTTTAAAGGCGACATCTTTCTGCAACAAGCGGTGAGTACCAATACATATATCAACAGTGCCATTAGCCAAGCCTACAAGTATTTCCATTTCCTTTTCCGGGGAGCAAAAGCGGCTTAACATTTCTATTCTTAAAGGGAAAGCTTGCAATCTTTGGTTAAAGGTAGTGAAGTGTTGCTGAGCTAGCACGGTGGTAGGGACCAGTATAGCTACCTGTTTATTATCCATCACCGTCTTAAAGGCAGCACGTAGTGCCACTTCAGTTTTACCATATCCCACATCTCCGCAAATAAGCCGATCCATTGGCTTAGTTTTTTCCATATCCTCTTTGGTAGCCACTACCGCTTCAATTTGGTCTGGCGTTTCCAGATAAGGGAATGAGGCCTCCAGTTCTTGTTGCCATAATGTGTCAGGTGAGAAGGCAAAGCCAGGTGTTACCTCTCTAGCAGCATAAAGGGCGAGCAGCCCTTGAGCAATATCAGCCACTGATTGTTCCACCCTTCTTTTTGTTCTTTGCCATTCCTGAGTTCCTAGCCTGCTCAAAGTTGGTGGTTGGTCAGTGGCGCCGATATAACAGCTGACACGCCCTATCTGATCGGTAGGCACGTAGAGCTTATCACCGGCAGCATATTGTAAAACAAGATATTCTCGTTCGGTCCCCTCAGTGGATATTTTGATTAAGCCGCTAAATTTGCCGATGCCGTGGTCAACATGGACTACGTAATCACCGGGACTTAGCTGTGGGAGAAGCCAGCTAGCGCGTATGGGAGTCTTTCTACTCAGGCGTCTTTGTTTTACAAAGCCAAAGAGCTCAGCATCGGTAATCAGGTTTAGCTCTTCGTCCATCACCCAGCCTTTAGCTAGCGAACCTTGAAGCAAGGTGATTGAACTACGAGGTGACACCTGCTCTATTTTTGAAGTGGGAGAAGTATGGACGTCTCTCTCCCGAAGAAGCTCAGCTAAACGATTTGCCTGATGGCTAACTATGATCAGGCGTTGTTTTTCTCGAATCATCTGCTTAGCTGCCTTGAGAAACCTTTCCAAATTGCCTCCGTAGCTTTGAGGCAAGGTAAAAGGCAGGGCTTGTATATAATTCCCAGTAGCAGGGGCCAAAGTAGCATCCCAGGGTTCTAGGATTAAATGTTGTTTTGCCTTCACTTTCAACTGTAATTCCTCCCAAGTAAGATAGGGAGAAGGAAAGCCTTGGGGCAGCTCACCATTTTGCAATTTTGTTTTTCTTAGTTCTTGAGTTTCCTTGCTTAGTCTTTCAATAACAGCTTGGATTTCTTCAGGAGCATCAAGGATGATAAGAGCAGTATCATCTAGGTAATCAAGGATGCTTTGAGTGTTGAACAAAGGGAAATAGAACTCAGCGCTTGAGAACCATTGCCCTTGCTGTAGTCTTGCTATATCTTCTTCGAATCGCTGCCTTATCTCAGCAGTGCAGCTATCTAAATTTAAGGCATTGGTTATTTGCTTTGCTCGGGATATAAGGGCTTCTTTGGCTGGAGTAATGGTTAGCGAGGATATTGGTTTGGTTGAGCATTGGTTCTCGGGGTTGAATAGCCGCATGCTCTCTATCCGGTTACCCCAAAACTCTATTCGAGCTGGTGACTGGCTGCAAACAGGGAAAATATCAACAATGCCACCCCGCCGGCTTAGCTGTCCGGGCACTTCAACCACATCCTCCATTTCATAGCCCATATTTTGCCACCTGTGTAGCAGCTCCAGTGGCTCAGCAGTCATGCCTTGCTGTAGCACGTGGCAGGAAGTGGCGAAATCCTCCCGAGGGATGGTTTTGCTTATCACTGCCAGGGCTGAAGCTACTATCAAAGGAGGGCGTTTAACTGTCACCCTGAACGTAGTGGCGGGATTCATCCCCGCCATAGGGTCTCCAGATTCTTCGTGAAGCCTGCCCCGTGGAGTAAATTTTGCTACTCCACGGGGCCTGTCCTGAGCGTAATGAGATTGCTTCGCTTCACTCGCAATGACAGGGGAAGCAAGAGGCTCAGAAAAGGCTAAAGTGGCTAATGCTTGTAATCTTTCCACCATCGTATTGCTGGGATAGGAAACAAAATACTCATAGGGCGAGAAATCGAGTTCGGGGAACCCGTGCAAATTAACTGAAGGTGGACACCAGGCTTGAAGTTGCTCGTGGAGCTTCTTAGCGCCTTCTGGCTGAGCAGTTATTACCATCAGAGACTGGTTAAGCTCTTCATAGAGGGCAGCTACGAGATAAGGCTCGGCGGCATCAAGCACTATTACCTTATGCTCGTGGTTAGGAGTAAGTAGGCCCTCAACCAATTGCCTATAGGCGGGCACTTCTTTAAGCAAAGAAAGCAAGCAAGAGAGATTCATCACCAAGCAACTGTAGTATAGCAAGGTTTTCTTGAGTTGTTGACTCTCTTTGCTATTGGTATAATTCGAGATAATGTCTTATCACCGCATAGTAGTTAAATTTGGCACCAGTCTCCTCACCTCAGGCACAGACCATCTTGATTTACCGGTTATGACTAACCTGGTACAGCAGGTAGCCCAACTTCACCGCCAAGGTAAGGAGATAATAATAGTTTCCTCGGGAGCTATTGCTGCTGGAAGGGAGAAACTCAGGGGAATTCCAGAACGTAAGAACACACCCTTTAAACAAGTTCTGGCTTCAGTGGGGCAAAGTCATCTTATGCACACTTATGAGCAACTCTTTAGCCAGCATGGCATAATCATAGCTCAAGCGCTACTTACTAAAGCAGATATGTCTGACCGTAGTGGCTATCTTAATGCGCGCAATACCTTACTGGCTCTCACTGAGCTTGGCGTAATCTGCATTGTTAATGAGAATGATATTGTTGCCCTTGATGAGATCGAAGAGTTTAAGTTTGGAGATAATGATAATCTTTCCGCCATGGTAGCCAACTTGGTTGATGCTGACCTTTTGGTGCTGCTCACTGACATAGGAGGCTTATATACTGCCGACCCAAGACTGCAACCTGAGGCTCAACTCATCCGCCGAGTGGATAAGATTGATACCGAAATCGAGCGCCTAGCTAGTAGTACCACTAGCCATCAAGCAAGGGGAGGCATGGTAACTAAGATTGAGGCGGCTAAACTAGCTACCTCTTCAGGTGTGAGCGTAATCATTGCTGATGGGCGAGATCCTGATGTTTTGGCGCGGATTAGCAATGGTGAAGATATTGGCACGCTTTTCCCGGCGCAAGGGGGTAAGGTGCAAAGTAGGAAGAGGTGGATGCTCAGCGGACTGGCTTCTAAAGGCAAAATGGTTGTGGACAAAGGTGCTGTGGTAGCTCTTAAGAAGCGAAACAAAAGCTTGCTCCCCGCTGGTGTTATAAAAGTGGATGGTGATTTCCAGCGTGGTGATATTGTGGATATCCTGGATGAGGAAGGCGAACATATTGGTTGCGGCATCTCCAATTACAGCTCTGCTGATATGGCTATTATCAAAGGAGCACACTCCGATAAGATCCTCGGCCTTCTGGGCCACGATTATGGCGACGAGGCGATTCACCGAAACAATATGGTGATAGTGTGAACAGTTATGAGAAGAAATAACTTCAGAATAATACTCGGAGAATCTTGGTGAGTAGCTACATCATAGTAATTTTCAAAAAGAGAGGCAGAGGAGATGATTGCTAAAAGGGAAGCAAAAAGAAAGCGCTGCAAAAATTGCAATAGGATATTGGATCGCATTTGGTTTACAGCTCTGGTGACGGAAGAATGGTCGTGGAATGGGGAAGGCTATAACGAATGCACCGCAAGGCATAGTCTTGTTACTGATGCGGAACAGCCTGTATGTTGCCCATACTGTGGCAAGGTTGTCGGTACAGGATTGGACCTCTGTTTTGGGGTAGACTACAAATGAAGAAACTTAAAAAGAGAATTGGCGGTTTCGAAGAAACCCGCGGCATTGCACATCAAGCAATACACCAATTCTCTATACAAATGTATAATAGCATAATGTTAAATTTTGTCGATACCCTTACACATATATTGAGGGACTGATATGGATACATTGAAAACTAACGTTTTGTATTATGGCGATAATCTAGAAATCTTACGCAAGTATATTCCTGACAACTCTATAGACCTTATTTATCTGGATCCGCCCTTTAATAGTAAGAAGGACTATAACATTCTATTTAAAGAAAATGGTGGGGTTGAGTCTGAAGCCCAGATAAAAGCCTTTACAGATACCTGGCACTGGACCCAGACTGCGGGGAATACCTATCACGATATTGTCACTAATGGACCGCTAAAAGTTGGGCGGTTAATTGGCGCTTTGCATGATGCCATAGGCCAGAACGACGTCATGGCATATCTGGTGATGATGACCACAAGGCTGATAGAGCTGCACCGTATTCTCAAGCCAACTGGCTCTCTTTATCTCCACTGCGACCCCACCGCCAGCCACTACGTCAAGCTGGCGCTTGACCAGATATTTGGGCCCACGAACTTCAGGAACGAGATTGTATGGCGGAGAACCAACGCGAAGAGTTTAGCCTTCACTAGGCTTGCATCAAACCATGATATCATCCTCAGATATTCCAAATCAGACAAGTGGCTCTGGAATCCTCAATACATGGAACATGACCCAGACTATGTGCGGAACTTCTACCGGTATGTAGAACCAGAAACCGGACGCCGATATCAACTGGCTGACTTGACAAACCCCAATAAGAATCGTCCGAACTTAACTTATGAATTTCTGGGCATGACCCGCGTCTGGCGGTGGACAAAGGAGCGTATGCAGGAAGCGTACGAAAAAGGAGTGGTTGTTCAAACTAAATCTGGAGCAGTTCCCCGCTTGAAACGTTACCTTGATGAGCAGGAAGGAACCCTTATTGATGACCTGTGGGATGACATTATGCCAATTCAGTCTCAAGCATCTGAGCGACTAGGCTACGAAACTCAAAAGCCTCTAACCCTTTTGGAGCGCATCATTAAAGCCAGTTCCAATGAAGGAGGCGTAATCCTTGACCCTTTCTGTGGCTGTGGCACAGCACTTGTTGCTGCTCAAAAACTGAATAGACGCTGGATAGGCATTGATATTACCCATTTAGCTATTACCCTGATGCGCAACCGTCTCCGAGATAGCTTCCTTGGAATTCAATTTGAGGTTATTGGTGAGCCGGTAGATTTGGCTTCAGCCAAGGCTCTAGCAAGACAAGACCGCTACCAGTTCCAATGGTGGGCACTTGGCTTGATTAAAGCTAGACCACTTGGCGAGAGAAAGAAAGGTGCTGACAAGGGAATTGATGGAGTTATCCAGTTCATAGATGACCCTAGTGGCAAGCCAAAGCGAGCAGTTGTCCAGGTAAAGAGCGGGCATGTAGGCGTTAATGCCGTCAGAGAATTGAAAGCGGTGGCTGCTCATGATGCTCTAGGTATCTTTATTACCTTGGAGCCACCAACCGTCCCCATGCAGACTGAAGCGGTAAGCGCTGGCTTTTACCACTCGCCAGGCTGGAATAAAGATTATCCTAAGATACAGATATTGACTATAGAAGAGCTACTACATGGCAAAGCTGTTGATATGCCGCCACAAACACAAACAAATGTTACTTTCGCCAAAGCACCCAAAATCTCCGCTAAGGAGCAGGGAAAGCAGTTAGATATGGGCAGTGGCTGAAATATGTCGTAGATTAAGGATGAAGATTATGGACTTAGCTATAAAAGAATTAGAGGGAAAAGCTAAAGCAGCTAAGGGTGCACCGAAATAACTTGGTGGTATTATAGGCTTGGATGAGGTAGGGTCATGGATAAATGGTTATTACGAGCGACAGTCTGGTGCCCAATAAGTCCTCCAGAACCTTCCTCGATACCTGAAGGAGCTCAAATTCATAATTTCAGCATCTCCCCAGGATACGAGGATGAAGAAATAGGGATGATAAGGTTTATTATTAAGGACGGGCCTCAAACTAAGGGTAACTTCAAGATAGACACCACCGCACAAAGGCGTAGCCTATACGATGTAGAAGTAATAGTGGAAGCACCGGATATTCAATCAGCCATATATGAATCTCGTGAATATCTGAACTCCAAGTTAGATTTGCTAAGTTTCTTGACTATGCGTCCTTGCGAGGTAACCAACTACCTGAATGTTACCAATCTATCCCGACAGAGATTATACGACCAAGGACACGATGTAGAGTGTGAGACAGCATTCTTTGGCGAGGCCTCTCTTCCTCATTTCACCTTCCCACCGCATGAACTGTTATTCCCTCGCGAGTCCGCTGCTATTCGTAGAACTCTAAGGTGGTATAGAAAAGGCCTGCTGTTAGCTCCAGGAGAGGATAGATTCCTCTGTTATTACACAGCTTTGGAGGCTATTTCAGACATAATAAAGAAACAAGAAGAATTAGAGCATCTTTGCAAGCATTGTGGTAACAAGTCCGGAATTCCCAAGGCTCACAGTGATGGCATCAAGTTTGTTTTGACCGACATTATGCACAAGCCGCAAAATATGTTTGGAAAGATAAGCAGGGTTAGGGCTAAGATAGTGCACGGGGCCAGTGGAAAGGAATTCAAAGCAGAGGTCGATAATTACCTGCCTCTGTTGAACCAGATAGTGATATCCGCTTTGAAGCATGCCATAGGATTAGGACAGGAAGGGCTACCTAGGCCAGAAATGATACCCCTGGAAATAGCTGAAGCGATCTTGGTCGTTAAATACAAGCCGCCACCTAAATAGATTATCTGGAGAGTTGAAGAGGGGCGAAGCCTCTCTTAGAGAAACCTTTCCCCTCTTCTTTGAAGTCGGGGGGACTAAGGAGGTGACGTAGATTGAAATCAGGTATAAAGGAACTGGAAGAAAAAGGAACGGCTGCTAAGGCAGCTTCAAAAAAGCTTGCCTTTCTTTCCACGGAAATTAAAAATAAAGCTTTGCTCAATGTTGCTGAAGCTCTTATTGATAAGCAAAGTGAAATCTTAGCTGCCAACAAAATTGATTACGCGGAGGCTAAAGCTTCAGGGATGAGCGAAGCTATGCTTGATAGGCTGATGTTATCGCCGAGCCGCCTTGAAGCCATGTCACAGGACGTGAAAACGGTAGCTGCCTTACCTGACCCGGTGGGCGAGGTATTTGAAATGCGAACTTTACCTAATGGTTTGCAGATAGGTAAGAAGCGAGTCCCCTTAGGGGTTATCGGAGCTATATATGAAAGCCGCCCCAATGTAACCATAGACATATCAAGTCTGTGTCTTAAATCGGGCAATGCTGTTATCCTCCGTGGTGGTAGAGAAGCTATAAACTCCAACAGTGCGTTAGCTAAAGTAGCTCAAGGAGCTTGCCTGAATGCTGGTGTGCCTCAAGGGGCAATTCAATTTATTGAATCTACAGAGCGGGCTTTGGTCAACCAGATGCTCCAGATGAAAGGGGTGATTGACTTGATGATTCCCCGTGGTGGGCCTGGGTTGATAAAGCTTGTCTCGGAAAATGCTGCTATGCCGGTGATCACCGGTGGAATGGGTGTTTGCCATACCTACGTGGATAAAAGCGCTGACCTGAGTAAAGCTGTAGCCATTGCCTATAATGCCAAAGTTCAGCGTCCTACTGTATGTAACGCCCTGGACTGTCTTCTAGTCCATAGTCAAATTGCTCAAACTTATCTACCTTCCATTGCTGAGGAGTGGGCCAAGGCTGGAGTTGAAATGCATTGCGATGAGCAAGCTCTGGCCATCCTTAAACCCGTCTCTTCTTTAAAATTAGTCCCGGCGGTGGACGAGGATTGGGGGAAGGAGTTCTTATCGCTAAGGGTAGCTATTAAAGTAGTTAGTTCTTTAGACGAAGCTCTAGAGCACATCGAGAAATACGGCTCGGGGCATTCTGAAGCCATTGTCACTGAAGACTACTCAGTAGCGATGAGGTTCCTGAACGAAGTAGACGCTGCTTGTGTCTATGCTAACGCCAGCACTAGGTTTACCGACGGTTCGCAATTTGGATTAGGCGCTGAAATAGGCATAAGCACTCAGAAATTTCATGCTCGTGGTCCTATGGGGCTTAAGGAGCTCACCAGCTACAAGTGGATTATCTTCGGCACTGGTCAGGTTCGCCCTTAGCCTTTTGCCATTGTGGTTCAGCCGAAGTTCGTCAAAACACTGTTACAGGACGCTCGTTATTCCAGTATTTGTTCGATAATCTCTGCTGCGTCTTGGACAAACTTTGGGCAGAGAGTAGCAAAGAGGTTCTTCTCTTTTGCCAAATCACTTCCCTCGGGGGTGCTTATGTCACAACCAAGCAATTCTCGACATACAATTGACCCATTACGAGACTTAAATCTGTCGACAAATTCCCTAACGAGGCTATAAGCCCTCTCTTTTGCTTGCTCATCCTCGACCTTCGTCTTTCCATATTTAAGCCCTATGACCATAAACGCACCAGTCACCGCTCCACATGTTTCGCCCATGCGCGCCATTCCACCTCCAAAAGCCCCAGAGACCTTTAAGGCAAGTTCGTGGTTTAAGCCAAGTTGTGGCCCGTAAGCTGAAAGCATTGCCTGAGAACAGCTGAAACCTTCTTTAAAACAGGAAACCGCACGTTCAACTCTGTTCATCTTTCAAACCTCCGGTTCTTATTCTTAAGCGGGTGTCGTGTGACATCCATATAGATGAATTCACAACTCACCCGCTTCACGCACTATGAAATATTACCTTACTACTTTCTTAAGGTAAAGCTCTTAGCGTTTCCTTTTGAATTTTGAATAGCTTTTCTATTCCCTGCTGGGCCAGAGAAAGCAGTGAATCAGCGACTTCTCTGGAGAATGGTTTGCCTTCAGCAGTTCCCTGAATTTCCACAAACTCATTTTTGTCGGTCATGACCACATTGAAATCGACTTCAGCTCGATAGTCCTCTTCGTAACAAAGATCGAGCAGCATATCACCGTCTACAATGCCAACACTGGTGGCGGCTACCGTTCTATGTAACGCCATAAATGGCAAACTACCTTGCTTCCTCAGATTATGGAAGGCTTGATATAAAGCGACGTACCCACCGGTGATAGCTGCTGTTCTGGTGCCACCATCTGCCTGAAGCACATCACAATCCACAACGAAGGTTCTCTCTCCCAGGACTGATAAATTAGTTGCTGCCCTTAGACTGCGGCCAACAAGTCGCTGAATTTCCTGGTTCCTTCCCCCTGTCTGACCACGTGATGTGCGGGTCAGGGTGGAGCGAGGCAGCATAGCATATTCAGCGGTGACCCAGCCCTGGCCGCTTCCTTTAAGGAAGTGGGGCACCCTTTCTTCCATGCTCACAGAGCACAGCACCCTTGTCTTCCCAAGTTCTATTAAGGCTGAGCCTTCGGCGAAGCTCTGATAGCCCAGTGTTATGCGCACCGGGCGAAGCTCATTATCAGCTCGAGCATCTATTCTTGTCATCTCTATTTACTGAAGTATATCATCGCCTACTTTTATTAACAAAAGGATTACCCTCTAGCGCTCCACTCTCACCCATAGTTTTTCACCATCGGTAATGAATTCAATAGTGCCATTCTCTGATGTCAGATAAACTTTATCATCACCCAACCTATCAACTAATCTCTCTACCACCTCAGTGCCGGGGTGGCCAAAAGAGTTATCCGCCCCTACTGAAATCACCGCTATTTCGGGGTCAACTACAGCCAAGAACTGTGGAGAGGTAGATGTCTTGCTGCCATGGTGGGCAACTTTTAGCACAGTGCTTCTTAAATCAGATCGCTGTCTGATAAGCTCAAACTCTGCTTCCTCTCTGATATCGGCGGCAAATAGAAAGCTAACCTTGCCCCAACTCAGCTTTATTACTACCCCATTGTTATCCACATCGTGGCTGGTTCCCTGAAGCAATTTTGTCGGCGGGTTGAGCACCTCAAGCTTAATTCCATTGCCTAAGTCAATTACCTGTCCTGCTCTGGCTATTTCATGCTTGATTTGCCCTTCATCAACAAGCTTTAGCCACTCCTGATAGATGGAGGAGTCATAAGGTACCCCTGGCTCAAGCACCTGTTTTACCTTATACCTCTGAAGTATCTCCACCAGGCCGGTGATATGGTCAGCTTGAGGCTGAGTGGCTATCATAAGGTCTATTGTTCTATCCCAGAAGGGAAGCTTCTTACTTAGTTCCAAATTTATCTTCTGGGGGTCAGGTCCGCCATCAATAAGTATGTTTTGGTGGCTAGGAGTTTGGATCAGGATGGCGTCTCCCTGTCCTACATCGAAGAAGCTTACATGGAGCTTGTCATCTGGCATGGTGAGGGTTACCAACCAGACCAGAATGGCAATTATCAAAAGAGGGGGTATGAGCCACTTTTTAGGAAAGCGTGACCAATCCATTTTTCCTCCTTTTATTTTCTATGGCTAACGAAGACCATAGCTATTGCGAGGACAACATAATATCCCCATACTAACCAAATGGGGACAGTAGTCACCTGAAAAGATGAGAAGGGCAAGGCATCAAAGCTCTGAACTACTAAAAGTAGGTAGCTGAGGAAGAGCCAGGCTAGCCAGCCAAGTATTTGAGCCGCAATCGGAATGAAGAGTCCAGCGAAGGCGACCAGCGCAGAGGTGGTGATAATAGCGGGCAAAGCGGGCAATGAGAAAAAGGTTGCAGGCAAAGTGACCAGAGAGACAACGCCGAAGTTATAAGCTATAAGTGGCCAGACTGCTATAATAGCTGCTAAGGTTACGGCGAAGCAATCGGTTACCATATTGCCAGTATTCACCATCACCTCTTTATCCCTAAATACAGCGGTAACGCCTTTTCTTCCCCATGTCTGGAAGTAAGGGAAGAGGAAAACAAGCCCTGCCATAGCTAAGAAGCTAAGCTGAAAAGAGACGCTCCACAAAATCTGGGGCTTAATTCCCACCATCACTGCGGCAGCAAAGGCCAGGGCAGTGATGGCACTTCGTTGCCTTCCTAAAAACTCAGCCATTAAAAACAAACTTCCCATAATTGCTGCTCGGATCACTGGTGGGCGCATCCCGGTAAGCAAGGCATAAAGCCAGATAGCTACGAGAGCTAGCCAGATATATATGTAGCGCTGCCTGCCAAAAGCCAGGATGGCGAGGCTAAGAACCATGCCGATGACGATACTTAGATGCAAGCCAGAAATAGCTAATAAGTGTGCCGTCCCTGTCTGGGAAAATGCCTGGTAGAGGGAATCAGGTATGTGGCTCCTTATGCCGAGCAAAATACCTTGAGCTAGTGAGCCTTGCGGTTCAGGTAATGCCTTAGCTAAAGAACCAGAAAGGTGCTCTCTCAAGGAATAAAGCCACTGCAAGGGCTTAAAGCCTTTGCCTGTATCGAGGACTTCTATTTCGGGGTAATAAATAACAGAGTAAATTCCTTGCTGAGCTAGATAGCTTTTGTAGTCGAAATCGTCAAATGAAGCTGGCGTCTCTAATTTCCCGGTTACTTGGAGTACATCCCCATAATGATAAGCAGGATACCTGGGCACTCGTATTAGAGCAGCCCCTGATACCTCCTCTCTTGTGCCATCTACGTTTATTTCGCTAGCCGAAAATTTTAAAAAGCAAAAGTTGCTCCTCACGTCAGGCTCGTCTGCCACCATGCCTTGAATTTCTGCTGTTCCTTCATCGTTGTAGAAGCAAAGGGAACGCTCATCTACTTGAGGCAAGCTTGATGGGAAGCGTAAGCTGCCGCCGAAGAAAGCTAGGAGGCGTAATCCAGTCACTATCAAGTTTTTCTTGCTGTTGAGGAAAAGAGGGATAAATAAGAAAGGAAGAAGTCCAGAGAAGATGGCAACAGGTGGCAAGCCGACTTTGGAACCTAGAAATACACCAACTACCCAGGCACAGCTAATATATAGCAGCCACATAAGATAACTTTCTAATCTGAAACTGTCACACAGCCAGGCGCTGTCAAGAGCAAGCCAATAACAGCAGGAGCGGGTACCCCATAGAGCCATTTGTATTTTTCATTACATACCTCCTGTTGTTATTAGACAGTTTATCAGTTTGCGTTGCATCAAGGGTAGCTCTAATTAGCTTGGTTATGATAAAATGCGGGTATATTGGAGATTGAGCAAGGCTTGGAATACTAATCGCTATTGCAAAAGGGGGATAATATGCAGGTAGATTGGGAAGATTATATTGTGAGCACGCCTGATGTGCTTCGAGGTAAGCCGCGAATTAAAGGGACTAGAATCCCAGTTAGCCTTGTCCTCGGATATTTGGCCGCGGGTAATGCCACCGAGGAAATTATAGAGGAGTTTCCAGACCTTGCAAGGGAACATATTGCTGCTTGTTTGGATTATGCCCGCGAGCTATCGGAATTTGAAGTAGCAGCCACATGAGTTTGAGATTCTTTGCAGACCACTGCATCTCTAATTTTATAATCCAAATGTTTCGAGATGCAGGCTATGGAGTTTTTCGGTTAAGGGACCACATTCCCACAGATTCGGCTGATTCAGTTGTGATTTCAAAAGCACAGGAGCTTGATTCCATTCTCGTTTCTTTAAATGGAGATTTCGCCGATATAGTGGCGTATCCCCCAGCAAATTATAAGGGTATCATTGCCCTTCAAGTTGGAAATCATCCAGAAATTATCCCACAGCTTATAGCAATGTTGAAAGATTACTTATCAGCCTACCCTGATATGAATCATTATAAAGGGAAGTTACTTTTGGCGGAGGTTCACAGAATCAGAGTTCGAGAGTAACTGATATTGGCATCAGTATGGATTTTTTCCTTTAAGGAAGCTCCTCCAAGCGAAGCATTCCGGCGGCGAAGTAATTAAGCGACATAAATGAAGCTGACAACTCTGATTCTGCAAGTGCTACAATTACGATAACCTGGACAACTGCGCCTTATGAAGGAGGTTAAATAATGTTCAAGAAATTAACCATAGGAAAGATAACGAAGTTTAAGAAACGGAGAAATGTTGTAATAGGGCTCGGGTTGGGTATTCTGATGCTCTCTATACTGCTGACTGGCTGCCAGAGCCCTTCAATCCAGACAGCAAGAACTTTAGTGCCTGAGAAAGCCGATGCGATAGCCAAGGTTAGAATAGCTGAAATCCTGAACGACGAAGGTATTGCCGACCTCTATACTTGCATAGCAGCAATAGACCCAAATGCCCCACAAACACTCAGCCTGGCATTGGATGAGCTTAGAGACGAGACTGGAGTTGACCTTAGATATTTGAAGGAAGCTGTAGTATTTGCTGATATTGCTCCGATAGAAGTAGTTGCTGATACTGCTACGATAGAAGCGACAGGTCCTTATGTTGGAGCTATTGTTGAATGTGACATTCCAGCCAAGCAAGTCTTTGAAATCCTCCAGCTACTGAGAATTAAAAATTATGAAGTATACACGTACAGTGACTATAATATCTATAGCCTTGCTGATGATATTAATATTGCTTTTCTCAGTAGTAAGTTGGTGGCAGTTGGGCCTAGAAATGTAGTGGAGGATATTATCGATGTGGGTCTTGGTAAGAGTACGCCAATTAGTGCGGAACTCTATCAATTATATGAGTCGCTTGGTGACCCTTTAGTAAAGGGAGTATACAAAGTGCCACCATCAGTCACTCAGGGAATCCCAATAGAAATTCCCATAGATATGGCTGCTTGCACTTTCGATAAAGATAATTCAATTATGTATCTCCAGTTACAACTATACTTTGCCAGTAGTTCAATAGCTAGTGATAGTGCCGATATTGTTCAAGGGCTTATAGCCGGAGTTAAGTATATTTATCCTCAGCCTGAGATAAGGAATATGCTCAACAAGGTTGACGTAGCGACGTATGATTCCCAGGTTTCATTGCAAGCTGAAGCAACGGTAGATGAGGTCAAGGACCTAATAAGTGTTTTGGAAGATGTCCTTTGAAGTGAGATACCTGGACAACTGCGCCTTTGTCTGATGAGTAGTTAAACCAGGTGAATTTGTCTAAGATAAGCAGAGAAACGTAACTAAAAGATGAGACCATGGAGACAGAAG
>JAGMBH010000122.1 GCA_023129815.1 Dehalococcoidia bacterium | reverse complement strand
GTAGAGCCAAAGAGAAAGCTTTGGAAGAGCTTCTGCGGATTCAAAGAGCAGATTTTGGGCAAATTTTTGCACAAATGGAAGGCTTGCCTGTCACCATTCGCCTTTTAGACCCTCCTCTTCATGAATTTCTTCCCCCACCTTACGCTGCGGATGAACTTAAAGCTTTATCCCAGCACTTAAGCACTCCCTTTGAAAAGCTTCGTGACAGGGTGGAAGAGTTGCACGAATCCAATCCTATGCTTGGTCATCGCGGATGTCGTCTTGGCATTACCTCCCCTGAAATCTACCAAATACAGGTTAGAGCTATAATGGAGGCTGCCTGCGAGTTGAGTAAAAAGGGGGTTAGGGTCTTTCCTGAGATTATGCTACCTCTTATAGCACATGTTGAGGAGTTAAAGTTTCTCAGGGAACTCGTAGTTACTACTTGTGAGAAGGTAAAAGGGGAGAAAGAAGCTGAAGGTCTAGCCTATAAAGTAGGAATAATGATCGAACTTCCCAGGGCTGCTCTCATTGCCGACGAGCTTGCTAAATTTGCTGACTTCTTTTCCTTTGGCACTAACGATTTAACTCAAATGGCTCTAGGGATTAGTCGAGACGATGCTGGAACTTTTATGCCCTCTTATCTCAAGAGGGAAATTTTTAGGATTGACCCTTTCATTAGCTTGGATGAGAAGGGAGTTGGTGAACTTATAAAAATAGCAGTGGAAAGGGGGAGGAAAACCAAGCCTGACCTAAAGATAGGCGTTTGTGGGGAACATGGAGGGGACCCAAAGTCCATAGAATTTTTCCATAAAGTAGGCTTAGACTATGTGAGTTGCTCGCCTTACCGTGTGCCTGTAGCCCGCCTTACTGCGGCAAGAGCAGTGGTGGAGCCAACCACTTAAGCTTTAAGAACTAATTTAGCTATCCTTTAGCTAATGCCTATGCTAAAATCCATTCAACTTTTATGCTAACCACCGATGAGCTGAAATATTGGGTAGGCTTCTCCAAAATACCTGGGATTGGCCGAGTGAGGATTTCCCAGCTAAAAGAGCACTTTGGCAGTTTACAGGATGCCTGGAAAGCCCCGGAAAGCAAGTTAAAGCAGGCCGGATTAGACTCACGAAGCATAGATGCTTTACTTCTGCTGCGTCCCAAGATTTCCCTGGATGCTGAGATAGAAAAGCTAGAACGCTACAAGGTAAAGGTACTTGCTTGTGAAGACCCCTCTTATCCTCCTAGATTGAAGCAAATCTATGATTACCCGCCGGTGCTCTATGTCAGGGGCAATCTTTTATCCCAGGATGAGCCCTGCCTTGCTGTAGTTGGCACCCGCCGCCCTACTATCTACGGGCGGCAAGTAACGGAAGAAATCGTGGCTGACCTGGCAAGAAGCAGAATTACTATTGTTAGTGGATTAGCCAGAGGAATTGATTCCATAGCCCATCGGGCTACTTTAGATGCTGGAGGTAGAACGGTAGCCGTCTTCGCCTCGGGACTGGATATTGTTTACCCGGCTGAAAACGTTAAATTAGCCCAAGCTATTATGGAAAGTGGGGCATTGCTAAGCGAATATCCTTTAGGTATAAGACCTAAGGCTGAGAACTTTCCACTCCGCAATCGGATTATGAGTGGTTTAAGCTTAGGGGTATTAGTGGTGGAGGCCGGGGAAAGGAGCGGAGCTTTAATCACAGCACATCAGGCAGTAGAGCAAAACCGGGAGGTTTTTGCCATCCCAGGCAGCATCCTTTCCCCTTCTAGTAAGGGAACCAACCGCCTTATACAGGAAGGAGCCAAGCTGGTCCATGACTTTGCTGACATTTTGGAGGAATTAAACTTGACCATGGTAACACAGCAACTGGAGATTAAGGAATTCCAGCCAGCCAGTGAAACTGAATCCGTGATACTAAAGCAACTAACTTCTGAGCCAAACCATATAGATGAGATTTGCCGCCGTAGCGGTTTAACCATACCAGAGGTAAGCAGCACGCTAGCCATGCTGGAATTGAAGGGAATAGCCAGACAAGTAGGCAATATGAATTATGTGCTGGCTCACGAAGTTAAAACGAGGTAGGTTATGGCACAGAAACTAGTTATTGTTGAATCTCCGGCCAAGGCGAGGACGCTAAATAAGATTTTGGGACGTAGCTATAGCATCAAGGCATCATTGGGACATGTGCGTGATTTACCTCGGAAAAGTTTAGGAGTAAATATAGATAAAGACTTCACCCCCAAATATGTCATCCCACAGAGAAAGAGAAAGGTAATCCGCCAAATTAAAGAGGCAGCGAGTAAAGCCAGTTCTATCTATCTAGCCACCGACCCCGACCGTGAGGGAGAGGCAATCTCCTGGCATCTTGTTGCAGCAGCTAAATTAGATGAAGATAAAGTGCCTATTCGTCGCGTTGTCTTTCACGAAATAACCAAGGAGGCAGTAGAAAAAGCATTCAAGACCCCCCACGCCATTGATATAAATTTAGTTAACGCCCAGCAAGCCAGGCGCATCCTCGATAGACTCGTTGGCTATAAGCTAAGCCCCCTGCTATGGCGGAAGGTGCAGAGGGGCCTCTCAGCCGGCAGAGTTCAATCGGTGGCGGTAAGAATGATTGCTGACCGTGAGCAGAAAATTCAGGACTTTAATCCTAAAGAGTATTGGACTATCGAAGTTGAATTAGCTCCACTCGAAGAACCGCAAGCCAAGTTTAGAGCCAAACTCATAGCCTCAGCCGATGGCACTAAGCTAAATATCTGCGATGAAAATAAGGCAAACAAAATTGCTGCCGATTTAGAAAAGGCTAGTTATATCGTTAAATCAATACGAACCAAACAAATAGCTCGCCAGCCAGCTCCGCCTTTCATCACCAGCACTTTACAGCAGGAAGCCTGGAGGAAACTGCACTTTACCGCTAAGCACACCATGGCAGTAGCTCAACAGCTCTACGAAGGCTTGCCCCTGGGCGAGGAAGGCTCAGTGGGACTTATTACCTATATGCGAACCGACTCCACTCATGTGGCTGTCTCCGCTATAGCTGAAGTGAGGAACTTTATCGCTAAAAAGTATGGGGAGGATTTCCTTCCATCAAAGCCGCGTGCTTTTGCCCGGAAAGTAAAATGGGCCCAAGAAGCTCATGAGGCAATTCGCCCTACTAAGATTTACCGTGAGCCAGGACAAATTAAGTCATTCCTCAATCGAGACCAACTAAAGCTTTACCAGCTTATCTGGAAACGCATGGTAGCCAGCCAGATGTCACCAGCCTTATACGACACAACCAATGTGGAAATACAAACCAACCATGTCATTGCGAGCGAAGCGAAGCAACCTCAGGGCTACCTACTTAAAGCCGCTAGCTCTGTGGTTAAATTTCCTGGCTTCATCACTGTTTATAGCGAAACTAAGGATGAAGAGGAGCAAGGAGGTTTTGTTTCCTTGCCTGAACTGAAAGTTGGTGACCGCTTAAGCTATTGGGGAACCTTCCCCGAACAGTACTTCACCCAACCCCTGCCCCGCTACACCGAAGCGACCTTGATTAAAGCGCTGGAGCAGAGGGGTATTGGTCGTCCCAGCACTTACGCCCCCATCCTGTCTATTATTCAGGAAAGAGACTACGTGTATAAAGCAGACGGCAAATTCTATCCCCACGAACTGGGCCTGATTGTAAATAGCATTTTGAAGCAGCATTTCCCCAAGATTGTTGATTTTAGCTTCACAGCACAGATGGAAGAGCAACTGGATGAAATAGCTCAAGGTAAGCAGGAATGGATATATGTCTTAAGAGATTTTTACTCTCCCTTCGAGGATATGCTGTCTAAAGCTCGATTAGCTATAGCTAAGGTTGATATGAGTAAGCCAACCGATGAAATATGTCCTAACTGCAGCCGACCTATGGTGATAAAAGTGGGACGGTTTGGCAAATTTCTCGCCTGTAGTGGCTACCCAGAGTGTAAGACGACGCGGCCCTTCGTGGTCAAGACCGGGATCCCCTGCCCTCGATGTGGTGGCGAATTGGTGCAGAAGGTCAATAAGAGAAGGCAAGTTTTCTATGGCTGCAGCAATTTTCCCCAATGTAAATTCGCCACAAATTATAAACCACTTCCCCAGCCTTGCCCCGAGTGTGGTAAGCTTTTGGTGCTGGATAGAGACGGCAGGACAAAATGTACCGCTTGTCAGTATAAAGCAAAACTAGCTAAGTTGGGGTCGGAGAGGGAAGAGGCCATTTAAAAATGTAGTTGCCCAATTTATTGGGCGACTGTGCTTGATAAATCAGGCAACTACAAAAATTTGGGGGTGAAACACCTCCGAGATGGCTGAAATTGAACGGGGAAGCAAAATTAAACAGCCTGAAGAAAAGGAGGAGGTAGCCTTATGAAAATTATAGTCATTAACGGACCAAACTTAAATATGCTGGGTAAGCGAGACAAAGAAATCTACGGAGGCAAGACTTTAGCCGAGATCGATTCTCTGATAAAGGAGCAGGGTGAGGCATTAAATATAGAGGTGGTAACCTTCCAATCTAATAGCGAAGGCGCACTTATAGACTTCATTCAGGAGCAAGCGGATTCAGCAAGTGGCATAATCATCAATCCCGGGGCTCTCACTCACTATGGCTTTTCCCTTCGTGATGCCTTGGCTGATACTAAGCTGCCACTCATTGAAGTTCATTTATCCAATATTTATGCCCGAGAGGAATGGCGAGCTCAGTCTGTAATAGCTCCCATAGCCAAAGGGCAAATCAGTGGCTTAGGCTGGAGAGGATATGTTGCTGCGTTACGAATTTTGGTTGCCGAGGTGAAGGG
>JAGMBH010000121.1 GCA_023129815.1 Dehalococcoidia bacterium | reverse complement strand
TGCAGAAGCTGCGACCTCTGATTGCCGAAAAGGGCTTGGATGGCCTTTTGGTTTCTCAGCCGGAAAACTATCGCTACCTTTCTGGATTTACCGGCTCCTCAGGGTGGCTGCTCATCTCAGATAACCAGGCTCTTTTAGCCACCGACTTTCGTTATACGGAGCAAGCTAAGAAAGAGACGCAAGATTTCGAAATCATTCAGATTAAAGGAGAGCCACATAACTGGCTTCTCGACCTGATATCCAACTTAGGGTGGCATAAATTAGGTTTTGAGGCGGAGCACCTTTCCTTTGCTGCTCATCACCAGCTCGCTGAAACGATAAAAGGCAAACAGTTAAACCTAGAGCTTATTCCCACCACTAATCTGGCGGAGCATCTTCGCTCCATAAAGGAGCCAGAGGAATTAGAGCTTATCATGAAGGCTGCGGAGCTAACTGCTGCTGCTTTTGAACAGGCTAAAGCCATAATTCGCCCCGGTGTAACAGAAAAGGAAATAGCCTGGGAAATTGAGAAATTCCTTCGCCGGAATGGAAGTGAGGGAGTACCTTTTGAAATTATAGTCGCCTCAGGCCCCAATTCAGCTTTACCTCATAGTAAACCTACGGAAAGAATAATTTGCTCCGGCGAACCAGTGCTGATTGATATGGGAGCCAAGGTTGGAAGCTACTGCAGCGATTTTAGCCGCACTTTATGTTTGGGCAAGAAGCTGAAAGCTGTCAGCTATCAGCTATCAGCTATTTACAATATCGTCTTGGAAGCACAACTCGTAGCTATAGAAAGGATTGAGTCGGGCATGACTGCCGCTGAGGCTGATAAGTTGGCTCGGAGTGTTATTGAGCAAGCTGGCTATGGCAATAATTTCGGACATGGTCTGGGTCATGGTGTCGGGCTAACAATACACGAACTCCCTACGCTTTCTGCCACTTCATCGGACTTGCTTGGCGATAGCATGGTTTTTACCATAGAACCTGGAATTTACCTCACAGGATATGGTGGTGTTAGAATTGAGGATATGGTAACTCTAGAAAAAGGCAGAGTTAAAGTGCTCACCAGGTCAGAGAAGCATTTGTCATTCTGAGTCCTATGGGCGAAGAATCTCCAATAGACTCTTTGCGGAGCCTATGCTGAGCGAGATTCTTCGGTCGCTTCGCTCCCTCAGAATGACAGGAAGCGAAGGGCCTCAGAGTGACAATTTAGCATTATAATAAACACGGAGGTTATCTTATGATCAGTGCTGGGGAATTGAAGAAGGGAATCGCCATAGAGCTAGATGGAGAAATATATCAGATTACTGAATATCATCATATTAAGATAGGGCGAGGCTCAGCCCAGATTCGATTACGGCTTCGCAATATCCGCAGCAGCAATGTCATCGAACGCTCCTTTCAGGCCAGCGACAAATTTGCACCAGCTTTTCTGGAGCACCACTCAGTCCAATATCTTTATAACGATGGTGACCTTTACTACTTTATGGATAATGAGAGCTACGAGCAAATAACATTGGCCGCAGTTCAAATAGGAGAGGGCATAAACTACCTCAAAGAAGGGCTAAATCTGGAGATTCTGACCTGTAAGGATGAAGCGGTAAACATAGAGTTGCCTGTTACTGTAGAGCTTCAAGTTACTGAGACGGAGCCCGGCTTTAAAGGAGATACGGCTACTGGGGGAAGTAAGCCAGCCAAGGTAGAAACCGGAATTACCATTCAGGTTCCTCTTTTTATCACCATGGGGGACATCATCAAAGTTGATACCCGTAGTGGGGAATATCTAGAAAGGGCAAGTTGATAAAAGCTGATTTACATGTTCACACCTGCTACTCCGTAGATTCCAATACGCCTTTGGAAGGAATCGTTGACCAGTGTCTTAAGATAGGCATAAACTGCCTTGCTGTGACTGACCATAACACCATCTCTGGAGCTTTGAAGCTAAAAGAGATTGCTCCCTTCAAGGTAATCATCGCCGAGGAAATACAAACACCTGTGGGTGAATTGATGGGTTTATTTCTCACCGAAGAAGTCCCCAAGGGATTATCCCCCGAGGAAACAATAGCCCGAATAAAAAGTCAAGGTGGGTTGGTCGGCATTCCCCATCCGTATGGCCGTTCACCTTCTTTGTTAGCTACGAGCAAGCGAAACAATCTCCTATCACCAGAAATTGTATCCCAGGTTGATATTATTGAAGTTCTTAATTCACGCGACTTTTTCCCTAACAACTCTAGCAAAGCTTGGCGATTGGCTCTAAAATATAAGCTGCCTGCTAGCGCTGGAAGTGATGCTCATACCTTAGGCGAAATTGGCCGGGCTTACGTGGAAATGCCTGAATTCAACAGCCCAAGCGATTTCCTGGGCAGTTTATCCCGAGGGAAGATATTCGGGCACAGGTCTAACCCTTTAGTTCACTTCGCTAGCATCTGGGTGAAGGTAAATAAGTGTTTTCGAGGTGTCTAAAAACGTATGCACGACCCTAAAGGGTCGCACTGCGAAAGGAGTAAAGCTAAGTCTTGCTAAACATTGGTTGGTTCTCCAC
>JAGMBH010000120.1 GCA_023129815.1 Dehalococcoidia bacterium | reverse complement strand
GGAAAATTAGCTTCGTTTTTAGCAATCGAGAGCCTGGCGAATCAGGGAAAAGCGACTCCTTCTTCGAGTTAGTTCACAGCTACGGCATCCCCCTCATCTGTTTCTCCCATAGGAAATTCAAGTCGAGACTGTTTCGCTTAGCCTATCCTGAACAGCCGAAGCTCCGAGCGAAGCGAAGAGGAGATTCTTCGGTCGCTTCGCTCCCTCAGAATGACAAGAAGCGAAGGGCTCGCAATGACACCTCTCTGACAGAAGCGGGGAGGAACTGGCGTCTTGAATATGATAGGGAGGTAAATAAGAGAATTGAACAATTCGCCCCCGACCTCTGTGTCCTCGCTGGCTACATGCTCATCATAGGAGAAGAGCTATGCCAGAAATACAACATGGTTAACCTTCACCCCGCACCCCCTGGTGGACCTGTGGGTAGCTGGCAAGAGGTAATCTGGAAGTTGATAGAAGACAAAGCTGAGGAAGCTGGTGCCATGATACACCTGGTGACCCCCGAATTGGATAGAGGACCAGTAGTCAGCTACAGCCTTTTTTCCATCAAAGGCAAGCCTTTCGACCAATATTGGCAAAAGGACGACAAAAATATGCTATTCCAGCTTATTCGCCAACATGAGCTTGCCCAGGAGTTTCCCCTCATTATCTCTACCCTTAAAGCTCTAAGCCAGGGTGAAATCAGCATCAGAGATGGTAAAGTCGTTGATGCTCAGGGAAATGTCATCCAGGGATACAACCTCAGCAAAGAAATAGACCAAGCAATCAGTCACTCTCATTCTGAGCATAGCGAACAATCTCACACCTCTCCAGGCAGTCTCCACCAAGAATCCGCAGCCCCCTTTCTCCCACCCAAAGAGATAGCCCGAGAGCCTCGTTTGATCTGCTTTGACCTTGAAGGTCCTCTAGCTCCTCAAGATAATGCCTATGAGTTGATGAAGCTATTGCCCCACGGCAGTAGGATTTTTGAAGTCATCAGCCGGTACGATGATTTGTTAACCCTGGAAGGCAGGCAGGATTATGAGCCCGGAGATACCTTGGCCCTCATCGCTCCTTTCCTTGCCCGCCATGGAATAAGGGAAAAACAAATCACCACTATGGGGCAAGAAGCTAAATTGACTCCCGGTGCCTCTTATTTAATCTCCAGGCTTAAATCTCGAGGTTGGCAAATATTTTGCATTAGCACTAGCTATGAGCAATATGCTTTTGCCATCACACAAAGGCTGGGAATCCCAGCTCAAAATGTAGCTTGCACTTCCTTCCCCCTGGACCAGATTTGCCAGCTACTAAACCAAGATAATTTCACCCTGCTGGAGCGAGCCGAATGGGAATTTATCACCCTCACCCCAGAGGTAGACGATGTCAAGATAAAACAAACACTGGATCGCTTTTATTGGCAAGAGCTGCTCAGGACAAGTTCAGGAAAAATCATAAATAAAGTTAAGCCCGTAGGTGGGAAACGCAAGATAGAGGCACTGGAGCATTTCGCCGCCAGGCTAGGAAAACCTCTCTCCCATTGGATAGCGGTGGGAGATAGCATCACCGACTTCAAAATGCTTCAAGCGGTGAATAAAGTCGGCGGGTTAGCCATCGCCTTCAATGCCAATGAATATGCCCTACCCTACTCCACTATGGGCTTGGCATC
>JAGMBH010000012.1 GCA_023129815.1 Dehalococcoidia bacterium | reverse complement strand
CGGACTCTCTATAAACACCTTTCGCCTCCTTCGGAACGAAAACATGGTAGCAGAACTATCTCACCAGTGGCAAATCACTGTCCCGCACTTCATCACGGGTTCCTTTGACCCCAAGGTAACTTACATGTTAATTTATTTGAAATGAAACGGGTGATTTTCACCGATCTAGATGGAACTCTACTTGATCCTATTACTTATTCCTATCACCAAGCCATGGATGCCGTGGAATTGCTCCGCAGGAAGGAAATACCACTTATCTTCTGCTCTGCTAAGACAAGGGCAGAGCAAGAGGTGTATCGAAGAGAACTAGGCATAAACGATCCTTTCATAGTGGAGAACGGAGGAGCTATCTTTATCCCCGAAAATTATTTCTCCCTTCCTTTTGAACACCATAAAATTACCCAAGGTTATATAGTAATTGAGTTGGGCACTCCCTACGAGCAAATAAGGGAGGCGTTAAAAAGAATTGAAACGGAAACAGGCACAACTATTAAAGGTTTTGGGGATATGAGTGTCGAAGAAGTGGCTGAGGACAGTGGTTTAAGTCTGGAATTTGCCACTTTGGCAAAACAAAGGGAGTATGATGAAACCTTTAAGCTAAAAGGTGATAAAATAAGGCAAAATTTAACCTTACACAAGATTAAGGAGGCGGGACTTAGCTATACTCATGGAGGTAGATATTATGCTGCTATGAGAGGAAATGATAAGGGCAAGGCTACTCGGATTTTAACTCGCTTATTTAGGCAAGAATTTGGTGGTGTGGAAACTATCGGCATAGGTGATAGTGAAAATGATTTACCTATGCTGGCCGCAGTGGACCTCCCGGTGCTGGTTCAAAAGCCGAATAAGCTATGGGAGGAAATAGATTTAGCTAATGTTCGTAAAGTACCAGGGATCGGCCCTGAAGGGTGGGAGAGGGTGATTGCGGATTTAGTCGAAGGTTAAAAAAGCAACCGGTTTATGATGAAGTGATTTTAAGGTTGTTTAGGGCTAAAAGGTGAAATGGGTATAGCTGAGATTTGCGTAATTTTGGAAAAAGGGAAATGAAAGAGATAAGAATTATACCCTGCCTTGATGTCAAAGATGGCAAGGTGGTTAAGGGAGTGAAGTTTGAAAACCTCAGGGATGCTCGAGATCCAGTAGAGGCAGCGGAAGCTTATTGTCGAGAAGACGCCGATGAGTTGGTCTTCCTCGATATCAGCGCTACCGTAGAGAATAGAGGGACACAACTGGAATGGGTCAAGAAGGTAGCGGAAAAGGTTACTATCCCTTTTGCCGTAGGGGGTGGAATTAGAAACATCGAGGATATGAAGACCTTGTTCAATCTCGGCGTAGACAAAGTCTCGATAAATACCGCTGCTGTCAGGAATCCTGAGCTTATAAAACAAGCCTCAAGGGAATTTGGAAGGGATAAGCTCATTATTGCCATCGATGGGCGAAAGAATCCACCTGAAAGAGGCCTTCCTAGATTAGAAGTTGTAGTCAAAAGTGGGAGTGAAGCCACAGGAATAGACATTGTCGAGTGGGCAAAAGGGGGGGAGGAGCTAGGGGCAGGAGAGATTCTACTTACCAGCAAGGATGCCGATGGCACTAAAGAGGGTTATGATTTAGAGATGACTAAAGCTGTGGCCGAGGCAGTTGGAATACCGGTCATTGCTTCAGGCGGTGCTGGTAAGCTGGAGCACCTCTATGAAGCTGTAACAATTGGCAAGGCATCAGCACTTTTAGCCGCCTCTATTTTCCACTTCAGGGAGATTTCAATATCCCAAGCGAAGCATTATCTGAAGGAAAGAGGCATACCAGTAAAGATATAAGGAAAATCTTATTATTCCTTTTTTTGATTTGGAGTTATAATTTTGAAGACTTTATAAAACGGAGGTGAAAGAATGGCAGAACAATTAAACCCATTTAAAATGGCACAAGCACAACTAGATAAAGCAGCGAAGAAACTAAATTTAGACCCACAGATACACACATTTCTCCGAGAGCCAATGCGCGAATTGTGGGTATCTATACCGGTGAAGATGGACAATGGCAGCGCAAAAATATTCAAGGGGTTTAGAGTTCAATACAACAATGCCAGAGGACCAATGAAAGGGGGGATAAGATTTCATCCAGAGGAAACAATAGACACTGTTCGTGCCTTGGCAGCGTGGATGACTTGGAAATGTGCCGTGGTTGACATTCCATATGGAGGGGCAAAAGGAGGGGTTATTTGCAATACAAAAGAGATGTCTCAAAGAGAAGTCGAAAGATTATCAAGGGGATACATAGACCAAATATGGAGATGCATTGGCCCAGAGATGGATATACCAGCGCCTGATGTTTACACAAACCCACAGATCATGGCCTGGATGATGGATGAATACAGTAAAATAATGGGCTATAATGTACCAGGCGTCATTACGGGGAAACCTATTCCCTTAGGAGGCTCACTTGGTAGGGGGGACGCCACCGCCATGGGCGTGGTCTACACTATGAGGGAAGCAGCAAAGATTATAGGCATTGACCTCAAAGATGCTACTGTGGTTGTTCAGGGGTATGGCAATGCCGGATACAATCTTTCTAGGCTGCTCACAAAGCGAGGATGTAGGGTCATCGCAGTTTCTGACTCTAAGGGCGGTATCTTGAATAAGGAGGGCTTAGATTACCAAACTGTAAAGGGGCACAAGGATAAAACTGGCTCGGTTATTGATTTTCCGGGGACAAAGCAGATAACAAATGAGGAACTTTTAAGCCTTGAGTGTGATTTCTTGATACCTGCGGCTTTAGAAAATCAGATAACTGGAGGAAATGCTAGTAATGTAAATGCCAAGGTAGTTGCTGAAGCTGCTAATGGCCCTGTAACGCTGGAAGCAGATGAAATCCTATCTAAGAAAGGCGTTTTCCAGATTCCAGATTTTCTTTGCAATGCTGGCGGAGTAACAGTTTCTTATTTCGAGTGGGTTCAGAATAACTGTGGATACTACTGGACAGAGGAAGAAGTATACGAGAAATTGGACAAAAAGATGACCAAGGCACTCTATGATGTATATGGGCTGGCAATAAAGGAAGGCGTTGATAATAGGACAGCCGCCTATATGGTGGCTGTAAGCAAAGTAGCCGAGGTTGTTAAGCTTCGGGGATGGGTATAGCAAATACTAATGAAAGGCTTAATTACTCTCATTTCCTTAAACGCCTAAGTAAACATTCTTAGACGGAGGGCTTACCCATCCTTTAATCCAGTAGTAGTCCAATAGCCTCTTTCCAAAATCGACTTTGGAAACAGTTTACTGTTACCTTGAACTTCTCTGTCGAAGAACCTCTATGGTAATGCCTTTTACGGTTTTACGCCACAGGTGTAATACTATGAACGTAGAGGCTTCCTTAGCTTTAACATTTGAACAGCGTGGATGGCGATGGTCTTGTTGATTTTAGCTCTAATTTGTGGTTTGATAGCAGCAAGTTATTCCAAAGAACAGGAGGATTGATGAGTATCAAGGAGCGAATCGAGGCTAAGGAACATATCCTTAAAATAACTAAGGAACAAGATATCAAATTTATCAACCTTTGGTTCACTGACATTCTGGGTTTCTTGAAAAGCGTTGCCATCACTGTGGAGGAATTGGAAGGCGCTCTAGAAAGAGGGCTGGGCTTCGATGGTTCATCTATTCAAGGCTTTGTTCGTATTGATGAGAGCGACATGATTGCCTTACCTGATCCAACCACTTTCCAAATCCTTCCTTGGCGTCCAAGGGAACATCAAGGCGTAGCCAAGATGTTTTGCGATATTTACTGGCCTGGCGGGCAACCTTTTGAAGGCGACCCGAGGTACGTGCTGAAAAGAAACTTAAAGAGAGCTGCTGATATGGGCTATACCTTCCACGTGGGACCAGAGCTAGAGTATTTTTACTTCAAGGACTCTAGGGAAACTCAGCCTTTAGATGAAGGGGGATATTTTGATATGACCCCCCCAGACATAGCCAGCGACCTCAGGAGAGAAACGATTCTAGGCTTGGAGGAAATGGGTATCGGTGTAGAATATAGCCACCACGAAGTTGCTCCCAGCCAACATGAAATAGACTTACGTTACACCGATGCCTTGACTATGGCTGACAGTGTGATGACCTATAAGTTGGTAGTCAAACAAGTAGCTCAAAATCATGGTGTTTTTGCCACCTTTATGCCCAAGCCAGTGTTTGGTGTAAATGGCAGTGGCATGCATGTGCACATGTCGCTATTCAAAGGTGGTAGAAATGCCTTCTTTGATAATAATGATCCTCATCATCTATCCAAGATAGCCAAACATTTTGTCGCTGGTTTATTAAAACATGCACCTGCGATCACCTCTGTTACTAACCAGTGGGTGAATTCTTATAAGCGCCTCCTTCCAGGCTATGAAGCACCGGTATACATTACATGGGCACGGAGAAACCGAGCTGATTTAATCCGAATACCCGAATATCAACCAGGGAATGAGAGCGCTACTAGAATTGAATTCAGGTCTCCCGACCCCGCTTGCAACCCCTACTTAGCTTTTAGTGTCATGCTGGCTGCTGGGTTGGAAGGAATTGAGAAGGAATATGAACCGCCACCACCTGTGGAAAAGAATGTTTTTGAAATGACTGAGCAAGAGCGGCAAGAAGGGGGGATAGGTACACTTCCCGGCAGCTTATATGAAGCTATAAAACTTACTGAGGGTAGCGAATTAGTGAAAAAGGCTTTAGGGGAACATGTTTTTAATACCTTTATCCACAACAAAAAGGTAGATTGGGACGACTACCGCACCCAAGTAACTGACTACGAGCTTAAGAGATATTTGCCTATTCTGTAAGCCAATTGCTGCTTCTTTATCAATAGCTAGATTTTGAGGTTAAAGTAAGCTATAATACCACGCTGTTTGACAATCGTATGAAATGCATGAGCTGGGGATAACGGAAAATATTGTCAATATTGCCGTAGATAAAGCTAAAGAGGCGCAAGCTAGCAAGATTACTAAAATCAACTTAGTTATTGGCGAGTTGTCAGGTTTCGTGCCTGATTGTATTGAATTTTATTTTGATTTCCTCAGCAAGGATAGCATCGCCGAAGGGGCAACTCTCCACTTTGAATTGACACCAGCTCAATTTCGCTGCCGAAGTTGCTCCACTGTTTTTCGTCCTCAAGATACCATATGGACCTGCCCCAAATGCCAAAGTCAAAGCGTGGAAATAACTAAAGGCCGCGAGCTATATATAGAAAGCATAGAAGCGAAATGAGGAAAATAGAAGTTATACAAAACATTCTGGAGGCCAACGAGGCTATAGCTGCTCAAAACCAGCGCTTTCTGGATAAGCACAAAGTTTTCGCCATTAACATTATGTCATCTCCTGGCGCAGGCAAGACAAGCCTCATCTTACAAACTATAGCTAAGCTGAAGAGTAAACTAAGAATTGCAGTTGTCGAAGGCGATGTGGCCTCAACTCTGGATGCGGAAAGGGTTAAAAACGAGGCAGTAGCAGTTGTCCAGATAACCACAAGAAATATGTCAGAGAATTGCGCCTTAATTGCTAATATGATTAGCCACGCTCTCGAGAGTTTGCCCCTAGAGGACATAGATTTGCTTCTCATTGAAAATGTGGGCAATCTTATTTGCCCCTCTGAATTCATCCTCGGGGAACATAGAAGAGTAGTGATCTCCAGTTTGCCTGAAGGTGATGACAAACCCACTAAATATCCCATGATTTTTGCTGATGCCGATGCAGTGATAATAAATAAACTAGATCTTCTCCCCTATCTTGATTTCGATATTCTTGCCTTTCGGCACGCTGCTGAAGGGCTAAATGCAAAGGTCAAATTCTTCGAGCTTTCTTGTAAGACCGGCATGGGAATAGAAAATTGGTGCTCTTGGTTATTGAACGAGGTGGAAACCAATGCCCGCAAAATCATAAACAAAGGAGGGTAAATGGAAAATAAAATCATAGAAAAACAAAACATGGCGCCGTTTGTTGACAATCTTATCAATGCGGAGGCTGAAGTAATAGGGCCAAAAAGGAAAGATGGCAAGTATGCTTTTGACAAGCTCATTGAAACTGGTGAGTTGTGTCTTGATTACGATACCACGCTGTTGCCACCAAAAATGTATCTCTTCCCCCCAAAAGAGACACTTATTAAGTTTGAATTAGGTAAAGAACCTAAAGTTGAGCCGGTCGCTGAGGCTAAGCCGCTAATTCTTTTCGGTGTCCACCCTTACGATATTAAAGCTATTGAACTTCTGGATGTAGCATTTTCAACTACTAACCCAGATATCAACTATCTTTCCAAGAGAGAAAAGGCTGTGATAATCGGTGTTGATTGCTTAAACCCCAATCCCAATGCTTTCTGCCCTAGCCTGGGCACAGCTACCGCCGAGACTGGCTTTGATCTAATGCTAACCGACATCGGCGATAGCTATGTGGTAGCTATTGGCAGCAGCAAGGGAGAACAGCTACTTACGAAATATGCTGAAACAAGAGAGGCAAGTCAAGCAGAATTAGCACAGCGCAACAGCGAGCGGCAAAAAGCGCTCGCCCGATACAAAGTAACCCTTAATATTTCGCCTGAAGAGTTGCCACAACTGTTAGGCAAATCCTGGGATAGCCCCTGGTGGAAAGAGAAAAGTGAGAAGTGTCTCAGTTGTGGCTCCTGCATCGTGGTATGCCCAACCTGTTTTTGTTTCGATGTTCAGGATGATATCGCCCTTAATCTCAAAGAAGGTGAGAGGTATCGCCAGTGGGATGGTTGCATGCTAGCTGACTTTGCCGCGGTAGCCGGAGAAGGAAATTTCAGAGGAGACAAAGAAAGTCGATTCCGCCACCGCATGTATCGTAAAGGAAAATATATCTGGGAAAGGTATGAAAAGTTAGGCTGTGTCGGCTGTGGAAGATGTGCTTCTGCCTGTCTTGCGGAGATTGCCAGCCCGGCTGAAACCTTTAATAAATTAAAGGAGGAGAGTAAGTAACATGATTAGTCAAGCTGTTCCACCCACATCTATCTATCTGCCATACCTTGCTGAACTACTAAGAGTTGAGTCCATAGCCGAGAGGGAAAAGCTGTTTGAGTTCAAGTTGAGCCATGGTAAGGAATTAGGTCATAAGCCAGGGCAATTTGTTGAAATCTCCCTTTTCGGCATTGGGGAGATGCCTATTTCTATCTCCTCTTCACCAACCAGGAAAGGCAGTTTTGAGCTAGCAGTACGTGCTGTAGGCAATGTAACCAATGCCCTACATAGATTAAGTAAAGGAGCTACTGTAGGCATTCGAGGACCCTTCGGCAATGGCTTCCCTGTAGATAATCTTAAGGGTAAAGACATTGTGATAGTAGCTGGCGGCATAGGTCTATTCCCTCTACGCTCCTTAATCAATTACATTCTAGACAAAAGAAGTGAATTTGGCCGGCTTATCATCCTATCTGGTAGTAGGACTCCACAGGAGCGCATGTTCGTCAATGAGCTTGAGAAGTGGCATAAAAGGGAAGATGTGGAGCTTTTGGAAACAGTGGATGAAGGCGATGAAGAATGGACTGGACATGTGGGAGTAGTAACTACCCTCTCTTCCGAAGTTCATATAGACCCCGAAAAGATATTCGCCGTCGTAGTAGGGCCGCCAGTGATGTACAAATTTGTGGTGGCTGAATGCCACAAAAAAGGCATCCCTGATGAAAGAATAATAATGTCTCTGGAGAGAAGGATGAAGTGTGGCATAGGTAAATGTGGGCATTGCCAGATTAACGGTGTTTATGTCTGTCAAGAGGGACCGGTCTTCACCTATGCTGAGGTCAAGAAATTAAGGGAGGCGATCTAGATGAAAGCAAAGTTAGGTTTTTTCGATTTTACTGGTTGTGAAGGCTGCCAGCTTGAGGTTCTCAACTTTGAGACTGAATTAGTGGAGCTACTGAACCACGTAGATATCGTCAATTTTAGGGAGGCTAAAACAGAAAGGGAGGATAACTATGAAATAGCTTTTGTGGAGGGGTCTATCACCAGGGAATCAGAAATACCCAGGTTAAAGAAAATAAGGCAACAAGCAAAGATAGTAGTGGCTTTAGGTGCTTGCGCTTGTTTAGGTGGAGTTAACTGCCTGAAAAATTTCCGTCCTATGGAGGAAAACCTTAGGATAGTTTATGGCGATGCCGCTAGATACTATGACACCATCCCGGCGCGTCCCATCAGCAGCATTGTTCCTGTTGACTATTATGTCCCTGGCTGCCCTATTGATAAAAAAGAGTTTCTTAAAGTAACCAAGGCTTTGCTTTTGGGCAAAAGGCCGGAGATA
This sequence comes from Dehalococcoidia bacterium, assembly GCA_023129815.1. Taxonomy (GTDB): domain Bacteria; phylum Chloroflexota; class Dehalococcoidia; order GIF9; family AB-539-J10; genus 20-14-all-45-10. The sequence continues at coordinate 1,171 of JAGMBH010000012.1, read as the reverse complement.
CCTAATTATCCCGTATGCGTTGAGTGCAAATTGGCCGGGAATGTCTGCACCTTCGATAAAGGAGAAACATGCTTAGGCCCGGTTACCAGAGCCGGTTGCAACGCCATCTGTATTAGCAATGGTCGCCATTGCTGGGGTTGCCGGGGCCCGGTAGATGATCCTAATACCAATTCGGAAAAGGAGATACTACAAAAGCACGGATTGACTGTAGAGGATATATTGAACCAGTTCAGAATCTTTAACGGCTATCTGGAGGTGTCAAAATGACGCAGCTAAACATCAATGTCCACCATATAACTAGAGTAGAGGGACATGGCAACATCACCGTTAACACCAAGGATGGTAAGATAGAAGAAATAACCTGGGCAATTCCAGAGTCCCCTCGATTCTTCGAAGCTATGCTAAGAGGCCTAAACTATGCGGACGTAACTTGGATAGCTCCCAGAATTTGTGGCATATGTTCCATAGCTCATGCCACCGCATCCATTCAAGCAACCGAGGCTGCCTTCGGTGTCCAACTAAGTGAACAAGCAATGCTCCTGCGCAAGCTTCTGTATCACGCCGAGACACTGCAAAGCCATGTACTTCATTTCTACTTCCTAGCAGCACCAGACTTCCTAGGGGTGGGCAGCGTTTTCCCTCTAGTCAATACCCACAAAGAAGTAGTTTTAAGGGCTCTGCGGCTGAAGAAATTGGCTAACGATCTGGCTGACCTTATAGGTGGCAGGAAAACTCATCCTATGGCCTGCATTGTTGGTGGATTCACCAAATTGCCTGAAATTAGCCAACTGAAAATCATGCAGCAAAGATTAGCCCAAGCGATGGATGATTTAAGGGAGACAGTCAAACTATTCAAGGGACTCAAAATACCCAACTTCATCAGAGAGACAGAATATATCGCTCTTAAAGACCCGAAAGAATATGCCTTCATTTCTGGCGATATCGCTTCAACTGATACTGGCACTGCACCTATAGCTGATTACCTCAGCATAACCAACGAGTTTTGCGTCCCTCAATCCACGGCTAAATTCAGCAAGCATAACCGCGATTCCTATATGGTTGGAGCCCTGGCACGGTTCAATAACAACTATGCTCAGCTTTCGCCTGAGGCTCAAAAAGCAGCCGAAGATTTGGGATTAAAAGCAATCTGCCACAATCCATACATGATAAG
>JAGMBH010000119.1 GCA_023129815.1 Dehalococcoidia bacterium | reverse complement strand
CCTCCCGAAAATTTCAGCGCCCATGCGGCGCAGTGGCTCGATCAGCCTCCCCATGGGACGCCTACGAAGGGAGACATCACCGGTAATGATAGATAGAAAGGGCTGGCTACAAAGGAGACCACTAAGGAGGCGCATAGTAGTGCCACTGTTTTGGGCATTGAGCACATTGGTAGGTTCCTTCAAACCATCTTTTCCAGTTCCTGAAACTAGCAAAGTGGGACAATTCTGAGACCCCCCTCTACGGATTTCCACTCCTAGAGCCCTTAAACAGCTAATAGTGGCGAGACAATCTTTGCCTGGAGCAAAATTACTAATCTCAGCTTTGCCCCAAGCCAGGCTATTAAAGATAGCCGCTCGGTGGGAGATAGACTTATCTCCCGGCAGGGTAATTTCTCCCTTTAAGCGGTGGCAGGGTTTAACTGTCTCAGCTATGTTCTGTCTAGCCATTTTTGCCTTGCCTTATTAGCCTCAGCTAGAGCCTCCTCTAAGTGTTCATCCCTCGCACCCACTAACTGGCGATACCTATCCAACTCCTTGCTGAATTTATCAATCCAATGGATTACGGCTTGCCTATTAGTAAGGCAAATATGAGCATTCACCTCGGGATTTCCCGAAGCCAGTCGAGTGAGGTCACGATAGCCAGAGGCAGCCAGCCGAGACATTTTGTCCCAAGAGGAATCCTTAGTAGTCACTGATACCAGGGCTGCTGAGAGCAACATAGGTAAATGACTGATGCCAGCCACCAAGTTGTCATGCTCCTCAGCGTCAATGAAAAGGGGACTAGCCCCCAATTTCTTCACTAAATTTGCCACTTTGTCTATCGCTTGAGGCGAAGCTTTCTTTGCTGGGGTAAGGCAATAAGCAGACCTTTGAAATAATTTAGCCTCGGCAGCCTGAATACCATAGGCTTCTTTCCCCGCCATAGGATGCCCGCCAATGAAATCTACTGCTGGTGGCAATATTTCCTCCGCCCACCTCATAACCTCGACTTTTGTGCTTGCTGTATCAGTAACTACGCAACCATGAGGGAGACAGCTAGCTATTTGAGATAGAATCTGTTTTATAGTTAGAACTGGAGTAGCAATGATAACCAGGTCGGCTCCCTTTACCGCCTTCCTAAGGTTAGTTTCCGCTCTATCAACTGCTCCTAAACTCAACGCAATTGAGGCAGCTTCGGGGCGGCGAACATAACCAACAATCTCCCACCCTGGCTCTCCCACTCCCTTCAAGGCAAGCCCTATAGAGCCACCAATGAGTCCCAAACCAATGATAGCAACGTGCACTTTTTTCATTATAACATGGACAAGAGAAATCCTAGACAATACAGAAAATTAAAAATCAAACTTCAAAAGTCAAAATGACAACTCAAAACGCAAAACTTCTTAATTTTTGCTCTGTCATTTTGCATTTTTATTTTTGCCTTTTGCATTTCAAAGAGATTTGTTTAGAATTTAGATCAGATCTGGTAAGGAAGCTTACCCCGAAAAGAAGAAGGGCACTTATAGCAAACCCTATAAGGCCCAGGTCTTCCTTTAAGGGGATATCAAGACCGGGAATTTTTCCCACCAGCCCTATTACGCCACCGCCTATAAGAGCTGCCAAAGCTCCTTGCGAAGTCACTTTTAGCTTTTCTTTATAAAACCCAGCAATTACCGGAACAACTAAGCCACAGGTAAAGATAGTGTAAGCAAAGAGAAGGGATGAAATCACTCCTTTTAAGGCTATAGCTAAGCCCAGTGCCACAAGACCCAATACCAGTATACTTAAGCGGGTTAGCAAAACAGTCTTTCCTTCATCAAATGAAGGGCGAAATCGCTTAAATATATCCTCGGTCAGGATAACGCTTTGGCTAAGGAGACAAGTATCCGCCGAAGACATGAGTGCCGCGACCAAGGCAGCGAGAATCAACCCACTTAAACCGGGAGAAAGAATCCCACTTATTACTTGCGGAAAGGCTTGCTCAGCGGAAATCCCAGGATATAGAACCTTGGCACCCATTCCTATCAGGGTGATGGCAAAGGCTAAGGGGAGAAAAAGAAAGGCGGACAAAAAAACCGATAGTTGAGCCGTTTTTTCCTCTTTGGCACAGAAAAGTCGAGTATATATATCTGGACCAACTACAAAAGTTGCGCCCACAAGAATCAAAAGGGACATAAGCATCTTTCCATCGAATTCGGGGCTTAGTGGAAAAGAAAGGTAAGCTGGAGGTAGAGAAGCTCTCAATCCAGCCAATCCCCCCACTTGAGAAAAGACCAAGGCTAAAGTGACAAAAATTCCAGCAAAAAGTATTGCTGCCTGGAAAACATCAGTGCGGATAATAGAGTATTGACCTCCCAAAATGGCATAGCTTACAAAGACTACGGTAAAAATAATCATCCAAGAGGTAACAGAGGCTATTCCCAGAATAGATAAAACTTTCCCCGCAGCCACAATTTGCCCTGCTACCACACCTGTCCAGGCGATAACGATAAGAATGGAGGCCGCCAAACCTACACGGTGGTTATACTGCCTTTCCACCAGCTCTGGAAGGGTGTAGAGGGCAGCAACTCTTGCCTTCTTAGCAAAGAAGCACCCTAAAATTAACAGACCAATAGCACCAACAAGCAGCCACCAGGCACCGGTCAAGCCTTGCCCAAATCCTAAGCCAGCCATCCCCACAGTTACCGAACCCCCAACAGCAGTAGCTAGAAGGGATCCGGTGATAAGAAGCGTAGTTCCCCTGCGATGGGCAACAAAAAATCCGTCCTGGCTTCCTGCCCTCCTTCTACTCCACACCCCTATGCCAATTATGGCTAGAAAATAAGCAATAACGATAAGTAACTGAGGCATATTAACTCAGGTGGATACAATCTCCAGCGATAACACTCCTCAAGGAGCCATCTTTGCCTTTTATTACCAGCGCTCCATTAGTATCTATATCTATCGCTCGTCCTGTTATTTCCTCACCTGGCGCCACTATCTTTACCCGCTTACTCAATGTAGCAGAGAGCTTTTTCCACTCCTCAAGCAACTTGTTCTCAGTTAGTAAAGCTCGTTGCTTAGCTATTTCTTTTAACAGAGAATTTAAAAGTTGCTTCCTAGAGATCTCCTTCCTCAATTCCTCTTTTAGCGAAGTGGCCGTTTTTTCATACTGGGAAATGGAAGTGTTGGCATTTATGCCTATTCCAAGATTGATGAAGTTCACCCTATCCATCTCCGCCTCCATCTCAGCCAATATGCCGCATACCTTCCTTCCCTTAATCAGAACATCATTGGGCCACTTCAATTCGGCTTTCAAATCAAAAGCCTTTCTAATAGCTTTGGCTACTGCCACCGAGGCCATCAGGTTTATCCGCGGAGCATATGCCGGGCTTATCTTTGGCCTTAAGACGAGAGTGAAATAAATTCCACCTTTGGGAGAGAGCCATTCCCGGCCCAACCTTCCTCTGCCACGAGTTTGAGACTCAGCAATTACAATTGTCCCCTCTACAACTCCCTTCCTAGCTAGTTCCTTGGCCACAACCATCGTCGAGCCAATTTCCTGAAAGTGATGAATTTTTTCTTCCCAGCCAGGAAATTCACAAGGGAGCAATAAATCCGGAGAAGAAACTAAGCGATAGCCTCTAGCCGAGGCCTCTATTACATAGCCATCCTCCTTTAAACTACGAATATGTTTCCAGACAGAAACCCTGGAGATGCCGAGTTCCTTGCTCAGCACCTGGCCAGAAACATAATCTCCACTCTCTCGTAGAGCCCTTAATATATCCGCCTTCATTTTGTTAACCTATTAATCACTAAGGTTAACCACTTTACACCTTCATGTCAACCCTCCAACTTATGCTGTTTGCCTTAGGTTATCTTTTGCTATATCATTCATCTTGATGCATTTTACTGAGTTGCCAATGCACTACGGGGAGGGGACTTATGGGGCTTAATACGAGGATGTTCTTGCTGGTTGCCTTGCTCTTTGCCATCCTCTATGGCGTGATCACCGGAGTCGGAACCTGGATGGGAGCGGGCAGCGCCTTAACCTATCTTATCCTGGCTTTCGTCTTCCTCGGCATCCAGTATCTTATCGGTCCTGCCATAGTAAGCAGGACAATGAAGGTAAAGTGGGTTTCCCAGAAAGACGCTCCAGAGCTGCATAGAATGGTGGCTGGGCTTGCCGAGAGGGCTCATCTTCCCAAGCCCAAGGTAGGTATTTCACAGCTAGCAATTCCCAATGCCTTTGCCTTTGGAAAGAGCCAAGGAGATGGGCGAGTCTGTGTTACTCAGGGTATCCTGAATCTGTTGAATAAGGATGAGCTCAAGGCTGTCCTGGGGCACGAGCTATCACATGTCAAACACAGGGACATGGTGTTTATGACCCTGCTATCTGCTATACCACTCGTTATGTACTGGATTGCCTTGGGCATGATGTTTAGAGGGGCTTTTGGAGGTCGAAGGCAAGGCGGCGGCTATGCTGCCCTTATTGGTCTCGGTGCTTTTATTCTTTACTTTATCACCAACCTGCTGGTTCTCTATGGCTCACGCATCAGGGAATACTATGCCGACCAAGGAAGCGTTGAATTAGGCAATGAACCACATCATCTGGCTTCAGCCCTGTATAAGCTAGTCTATGGCAATGCCCGATTTAAGGGAAAAGAGGAATTGAAAAGGGTAGAGGGAGTCAAAGCCTTCTTCGTCAATGATCCCACCCGTGCCTGGTATGAGATCAGGGAGTTAGCTCAGCTTGACCGCAATATGGATGGTACCATTGATAGTAATGAGCTGATGGAGTTACGGGGGAAAACTATCCGACTGGGAACTACTGACAAGATGATGGAGCTTTTCACCAGTCACCCTAACACGCTTAAGAGGATAAAACACCTGTCGTCGCTGGTGGCTTAATGGAAATTAGCTGGCTAGGACATTCTTGTTTTATCATTAAAGGGAAAGGAAAAACCGTCATTACTGATCCGTATTCCCCAAATCTGGGATACTGCCTGGGCCAACCTAGAGCAGATATAGTGACCTTAAGCCACCTCCATCCTGGCCATAGCTACACTGAAGACGTCACCAATAACCCGAAACAAATAAAAGGTCCGGGGGAATATGAAATAGGCGGCACGTTCATCACCGGAATTGCCACCTTTCACGACAATGAAAATGGGAAAATTAAAGGCAAAAATACCGTTTACCTTATAGAGATGGATGGCATAACTTTATGTCACCTGGGCGACTTGGGACACCAGCTGACCCCAAAATTGGTAGAGGAGTTAGGGGTTATCGACATCCTATTTTTGCCTGTGGGAGAAATATCTACCATACCTATCGATATAGCCATAGAAACTGTGGGGCAGCTAAACCCCCATATCGTCATTCCCATGCATTATAAAACTGCTGCCCTGATTATGAATCTCAAGCCCGTGGATAAATTCCTCCGAAAAATGGGAATTCGCGAGCCAGAAGCAAA